>JAJQCI010000182.1 GCA_021202835.1 Clostridiales bacterium
AGGCAGCAAAGATGAAAAAACCGAAAAGGAGCATGAAGAATTTATAAGCGAGGTTGACAGACAGCTTAATGAAGACAGCGAAGAAGAAGCTGTTTCAGAAGAAGATGTTAAGGCCGATGTTGAGGTTAATCCCCTGTCCAAACAGGTTGAAGAAAACGAAACGAAGCCCGGCGAAGCTTCCGAAGACAAGGCTTCCGGCGAGGCGGCAGCCGTTTCTGACGAACCGGCTCTTACTAAGCCCGAACCCACAAGAACAAGAAGAAAAAGAGTGAGTGTTATTAAAACTCCCAAAAAAGCCGAGGAAACCACCGCTGAAGCTCCCAAAGATGAGCCGTCTGAGGAAGCTTCAAAAACAAAGGCCAAAGCCGGCAAAAAAGAAAAAACCAATTCAAAAGGAAAGGCAGTAAGCAAAATGAAGAAAAAAAACACACCCAAAGATGAAGAATTTTATGATGAATATGATGACGGGTATGAGGAATATGATGATTATGAGGATGAATATTCCGAAGATTATGAAGATGAGGCCTATGAGGATGATGATTATGAAGATGACGATTATGAACCAAAGCGTTCCGGCGGCGGAGTTGAGTTTTCTCTTAAGATAGTTGCCCTTACGATTATTCTTGTAATAGTTCTTCTCATTATGACGGCTTTGTTTATAAACAACAGAAGCCTCAGCGCCGAACTTAAGGAAACACAGGAAAACTATGACCAAATGCTCAATCAGTATACCTCAGAGGTTGAACAGCTTAACGCTAAAATCTCCGAACTTACAAATCCTCAGGCCGAAACAGCCGACACATCAGCTTCAAACGAAGCCGATGCAGCTGCAGCAGACAGCTCAGAATCGGAAAGCGGCGAAGAAACATATTATGTTGTTCAGTCAGGCGATACGCTTTACAAAATTGCATCAAGCCAGCTCGGCGACCCCAATTTGTATTATATGATTCAGGAAGCCAATAACATGGGGTCAAAGACAAGCCTTTCTGTAGGCGACAAGCTTATAATACCCAACGTTGAAGAATAATAAAGGAGGTACCCTGTGAATTTAGAGAATATGACGCTTTTGCAGCTCCGGGCTTACGGAAAAGAAGTAGGGGTTAAAAGCGTAACGACATTTTCAAAGGGCACTCTGATTGAAAAAATTAAAGAAGCTTTGGAAAACACGTCCTCTGAGGGCGTGTTTTCGGAAGCCGATTCGGATATGCCCAAAAAGAAAAAACCGGGCAGACCGAAAAAAATCAGAGAAGCTCAGGATATTAATGAAAAACAAGATTCAAATGAAACACCGGAAATTCAAGATGAAAAAATTTTAAACGAAACCGAAGAATTTAATTCCTCGCAAAATTCAAACATACGTGAAGAGGCTCAGCCCTCACAAAATTCAAGCATACGTGAAGAAATTCCGCCTTTAAGAGAAACAGCCGAAACAAAAACAGCCCCTTGGGCGCCGGAAACAAATGAAACAAGAGATGCTCAGCCCATACAAATTCAAAACAACTTCCGTGAAGCTCAGCCGGCATATGAAATAAGAAGGCCCGAGGAGCCCCGTGCGGCATATGATTTAAGAGAAGGCCGGACAGAAGATATTTATGAACCAAAGCAGGATTATAACAGCTACAGATACAGAGATTATCGTGAAAACGATTTTCATGAAGGCTATTCTGTTCCCGGCGAAGAATATAAGTCTCAAATTCGAAGAGACGACGAAGGCTACAGAGAAACAAGATATCCCTATCAAAGACCCAAAACAACGGGCTCCGGCGTTTTGGAAATTATGGCGGACGGCTATGGCTTCTTAAGAAAAGAAAACTATATGCAGGGAAACAGAGATATTTATATAAGCGCCGCCCAGATTAAAAGATTCCGTCTTAAAACAGGTGACTTTGTTGAAGGAATAACACGTTTTCAGCGTGACGGTGACAAATTAAATGCTATGATATATTTAAACTCAATAAACGGCGATTCGCCCTCTTCAATATATCACCGCCCGAGCTTTGAAAGCTTAGTCCCTATTTATCCAAATGAAAAATTAAAGCTTGAAACGGAAAACAGCGATATTTCAACGAGAACTATAGATTTAGTCTCCCCTATAGGCAAGGGTCAAAGAGGTCTTATAGTTGCCCAACCTAAAGCCGGCAAAACAGTTCTTATCAAAAAAATAGCAAATGCCATTAAAGAAAATTATCCGGATGTTAAAATAATCGTTCTTTTAATTGGCGAACGCCCCGAAGAAGTTACAGACATGAAAGAGTCTATTTACGGCGAAAATGTTGAAATTATATATTCAACCTTTGACGAACAGCCCGAACACCATGAAAAGGTTGCCGAAATGACGCTGGAGCGTGCAAAAAGGCTTGTTGAACAGAAAAAAGATATAGTTGTTCTTCTTGACAGTATAACAAGACTTGCGAGAGCTTATAATTTAACTCTTCCCCCCAGCGGCAGAACCCTGTCCGGCGGTCTTGACGCAGGCGCCCTTTATATGCCCAAAAAATTCTTCGGCTCAGCCAGAAATATAAGAGAGGGAGGAAGTCTTACTATTCTCGCCACAGCCCTTGTTGAAACAGGCAGCAAGCTTGACGATATGGTTTATGAAGAATTTAAGGGAACCGGAAATATGGAGATTGTTCTGGACAGAAAGCTTTCCGAAAGACGTATTTTCCCGGCTATAGATATTCTTAAATCGGGAACACGCCGTGAAGAAGATCTTTTAACCCCCGAAGAGCTTGACTGTATATATTCAGTAAGACGCTCCGTTTCAACGGCAAACCCACTTGAAATAACGGGCACTTTTAATGACATTATGACCAAAACGGAAAATAATGAGGAATTTATAAGAACAATTAAAAAATTGAATTTATAAATATCAAATTTTAATGAAACAGCGGCAAATCTGCAAAATCCTGCGCAATTATTTCGTAAATTTTCCAAATACTACAAATAATGTATTTAACAAATACTA
>JAJQCI010000053.1 GCA_021202835.1 Clostridiales bacterium
CTCTACAGGAGATTAGTGTCACCTCAAAGACACTGAAATGCTCTGTTCCATGTTTTGAGTTCCACAACTATTCTCATATTAATCCCATTCCATTCGACGTAATAATGGTTATAATTTAAAAACATCTCCGGAACATGGAACGTGAAACGGCTATAGTCCCATATGCCATGGTGCTATACTAAAAAAGTAGACAAAAAACAGAATCATATATTATAATAAAGTAAACACCAAAAGGAGGTAAAAAATGGCACAGCAAAAGAAATATGATTAAGAATTTAAGAAAAATATAGTTGCCCTTTACCAAAGCGGAAAAACGCAAATACAAATCTGCAAAGAATATGGAATATCGGCATCAGCCGTTTCACGGTGGATAAAACTCTATCCTGAAGTCAAGATTGATGACGACACAATACTTTCCGCAAAGCAGATAAAGGACCTACAAAAGCGCAATGCACAGCTTGAGGAAGAAAATCTCATATTAAAAAAAACAATTGCCATATTCACGCCACACTCGAAGAAAGACTGAATGCAGTACACGCATTACGCTTTCAGCATAAAATATTCACTTTATGCAGAGTATTAAATGTCAACAGAAGTACATATTATATTATAAACATTTTTCCGGCAAGCTTTCAAACAGAGAAGCAGAAAATCAAGAGATACGTTCTTGTATTCTTGCCATCTACAGTGGTTCAAAAAAGCGGCTGGGAGCTTATAAAATATGTTATCTGCTTGGAGTTGAATATGGCATAAAAATAAGCGTCGGCAGAGTTTACAGACTTATGCGATCCATGAATCTTCCCAAAATATCTACTGTAAAACCCAAATATATTACGCAGAAAACTGATAATTCAGGGGAATTTCATAATAAAGTCAAACAAAATTTTACTGTTCCCAAACCAAATCTTGTATGGGTAAGCGACATTACTTATATAAAGGTCAACGGTGCATTTTACTATGTTTGCGTAATTATTGATCTTTTCTCCCATAAGGTAATAGCATACTCTGTCAAAAGAAAAATCAATTCTGATTTAGTACTTGAAACCTTTAAGAAAGCATATGCCGGCAGAAAGTCACCGTCAAATTTAATATTTCATTCAGACCGAGGCAGTCAATATACTTCCCGAAAAATCAGGAAGCTGCTTGATGACCTAAATGTAATTCAATCATTTTCCGCAAAAGGCTACCCTTATGACAATGCTGTAGCAGAATCATTTTTCAAGTTATTAAAGCTTGAAGTAACAGGCAGAAGAACTTATTACAGCAAGGAACAACTAAATCTTTCTCTGTTTGAATATATTGAAGGCTTTTATAATAATAAGCGTCCTCATTCAGCCAACAATATGCTTTCTCCCAACCAAAAGGAAAAGCTGTATTTTGACAGTTCTGCCGCTTCGCAAATATAAAAACTTAAAAACCTTGGGGCTGCCCACCCCAAACCCCAGCAAGCGTACGAACGCTTGACCCCGGTCGGTATTTTTTTCACATTTTATGTCTACATTATTGACTATAGTTCACCAAGATCTCTGCCTATCACCCACAAAGCCATATGATTTAGTCAGATACTTTCGTTTTCAATCTTGCTAAGTCTGCGTGATGGTAGCTCAGTTTGACCGTGCAAACCTGTGCAAATGTCTTGCATAAAACAAAGTATACAATTATTAGTACCATACTTATTTAAAATCAAAATAAACTGAATAAAGTTAGTTAAGAATATTTTACCTTACAATATTACCACCTGTCATCAATCGTTCAATGATTTTAACACTTCACCTTTCAGAATAACAGACTTGTTGGAAAAATATAGATCAAAAATTTTTTAAGTGCCTGCCAAAACAAAAAATGACCTCTTAGTTTGTTGGAAATTAGCCCGGTTTTGATAGATTTTCATACCGGAGATTTATTTTTCGTAGGCACTAAATTAGAAAATTACATATAGTTTTTTACGATACCATTTTTACCCAGAATTTATTTGACAATTGCCCCCTGATACATATATTATTTACATTGTCTAAGATAAAATATATTATGTTCCTCAAAGCTTGATTTTGGATATGCCGAAACGAAAAGCGAAAATTATTAAAGGTTGGAAAGAATCCTACTAATCACAGTCATATAATAAAAAGCAAATAGCAAGAATGCCGACTGCAAAAGAACTCAGCTAAGAATATAAGGTTGAAGATATTACAATTAGACAACAGATAAAAATAAGGAAAATCATGCCTGCAATGAAAACCGGCAGCGATTAGCTGATTTCAGAATTTACAAAAGTAGAGCTAAGAGAAAGTCCATTGGGAGATTTTTGGATCTGGCGAAAGAATATGAAATTTTAAAATCTTACCACTGTTTAGCAATCATAAAGACCAATAATGTTAATGTATATGCCATAACCTTATATGACCATAAGGGCAACACAAAAATTATAACTATGTCAAGCTATCTATCGCATAGGCTGATGTATGCCCTTAACATCAATAATCTATTGTCTTAAACATAATTGAGGTATTCGTATTACAAAAGTCTGTCTTGTGTGTACCCTCATAATTCAACGTTAAGTGAGAAATGCTAATATGCCTTTAGAGATATTTTAAATCAAAATAAAAATCCAAGATAAATCCATATAATAAACCATATCTATATAATATGACTTACTGAATTTCCATCTTAATATTCGGATACTCAGTTTATTTTATTATAAGCCGATCATTAGCTGCATTTTTTGAAAAAATACTATTTTTAAAAATTGCGACAAAATCACGTCAAGAACTAAAAATTCATAAAAATTCAACTCTATCAAAATTATTGAACATTAAAAAAACCGCATATTTCTGCGGTTTTTTTAAGTGAGCCAGCCGGGACTCGAACCCGGGACAGCATGATTAAAAGTCATGTGCTCTACCACCTGAGCTACTAGCCCATATTTAATTATAAATTTTGGAA
>JAJQCI010000301.1 GCA_021202835.1 Clostridiales bacterium
AATATAATTTTTTCCGACTCAAATCTGTTTTTGGGGCGGGTTTGGTGTGCCTTTACGCCAAATATGCGGGGGGGTCAAGGGGGTACGCAGTCCCCCTGCAAGCTCTAAGTGGTATTCCACTTAGGGAGCTTGCAAATTCTCACCCACACACCGCAGAGCAGAGATTTCATCACAGTTTGAAGATTAATTGCATTGCTAAGAAAGCTCTGCCTCGGTGGGTGAGGTGAGAATTTTTTACCCCTGCCGCAGCCTTGCCGCCGTCGGTAACTATCGGGCGGCAAGACTGTTTTCTGTAAAAAAGATGTATGCGGTTTTTACGAAAACAGCTTCAAGGCTTTGTCCATATTTGCAGCGGCATTTTGGTTTCTTATGTTCCGATTGTTTATCATAATCGGAATACAGCGTTCCAAAATGCGGTTGTAAATTCTGCTGCGGCTCATATCGGAGGGGTGTTTAAGCTCGTCCAAGGTGAGGTTAGTTGTTATTACGAAAGGTTTTTTGCTGCGGTAGCGGCTGTCAACGATATTGAAGATTTGCTCAACTGCAAACTCGGAATTACGTTCAACTCCTAAATCATCTATTATCAGCAGGCTGTACTGGTTCAGACTGTTGATGAATATATTTCTGTCGCCAGAATATAATCCTGTCAGTTCGTTTAATATCTTCGGGAAGTTGGTCATTAAAACGGGTATTCCCTTTTCCAAAAGAGCATTGGCTATGCAGCCGGCTATAAAGGACTTTCCCGTTCCCACACTGCCCCAAAGGAGCAAGCCCACAGACATTTTATTCATCTCCTGCCACTTGTCAACGTAGGTATGAGCATATTTTATTTCGGGATTTATTCCTTTATCGTTGGCAAAATTGTAATCATACAAAGACTTGTCCTGCAAACCGCTTGCTTTAAGTCGGGAAACCGTATTGAGGAAGTCCCTTTGCTTCCTCTCGGCTTCCTCCTGTTCAAAGGCTGCTCTTTGACAGGAACACATAACATAAGGTGTAAATGTTCTCCCTTTGTATTCCAGACGAAGCTGTCTGGGAGTATGGCACTTAGAGCAGTATATTAAACTGTCCGACTGGTTTATGTATTCGTCGCTTTGCAATTCTCTGCCGCCGAAAAGATTTTTTGTTTCACGGCCGATTTTTCTCATAAGCTTTCACCTGCCTTTCTTTCATAAACCCTTTCGGGTGCTTTGTTATTTTTTTGCCTGTCTTCCAAAATCCATCTGCGAATAGTTGCCGAATGGCTGTTATAATGTGCATTTTTTCGAGCTATATAAGACGATACTCTTTCGATGTAATCCTCAATTACGGCTATGGAAAATTCACTTACCAAAGCGGAATATTCCTCGTCGGTTAAGAATACATTTTTTTGGCTGTCGTAGGCTGTGCCTGTTTTACTCTCTTGTTTTATTAAACTTGTTTTATTCATTGTTTTATTTCCTGACACTTTTTTATCCGCCAAACGCACAAAATCCTGTCCGTCTGAAAGAGAATTTTCTGTCTGTCTCGCAAGCATATTTTCCTCCGACATAAAGCTGTCTGCGACAGGAAGTTTTACATAGATTTTGTTCGGTCTGCCTACGCCTTGGTGTCTGCGGCAGATAAGGTCAGACTTTTCTAAAGCTGAGTAGGCATTTTTGACAGTCATTTCGCTTTTATTAACGGCTTCTGTCATTTTATTTATGGGAAAGTATATAAAAACTCCTGTGCTGTCGGTGTAGCCGCTGTTTTTAAGCGACATCTTAGCCCTGTCAAGCAAAACTATGTATATAAGTTTTGTTGTTTCGCTCAGCTTGGTGTCAAAAAGGCACTTGGGATAAGCTATGTAAGATGTCAACTGATTTTCGTTTGTGAAAAAATTATTCATAAAGTTCACACTCCTTTTCGTTTAAAATGCGGTTTTCCAACATTTTGATAATTAATTCCTCTGCTGTTGCCTTCGCCTGTGTGTTGTAGAATGACGATACAAGAATTGTCCTGCCGCCGCTCTTATACTCATAAGGTTCGGAAAGAACAGCATATTTTTCCTTTTCAAGCATATAATCACTCCTTTCAAACTGTTTGAAGTTCAGTTGGTACTTTGCTTTCTGTTAAAATAATACCGCCAAGCAGCGAAAAAGTCATTGTGTGAAAGTTGTGTGAAAGTTGTGTAAATTTATGCAGCAAAAAAGCCCACCGTTATTTTTTTAATTAACAGTGAGCTTTTATTGATTCATAATCTGTTTTTATAGCATGCTTTTGTTTTCCAATCTTTGTTTAGCGTTTTCCTTAATTTCAATGCCTATTTGCTTCAATTCGTTTCTTAAGGCTTTTAAATAAACTTCATCATCTGCTTTTAGTTTGGAATAAATGAAATAAGCAGCACCAAAATAATGCTTTGCTGTATCCATGCCGTTTATATTTAATTGGACAGTACCTATATTCCAAAGCACATCTGCAAAATCCAAGCTGTCGGGATTGTGAATTTGTATTCCATTTGCCAAATAATTAAACACTGCAAGGGCTTCTTGATATTTTTTCATATCGGCAAGAAGATTTCCGTATTTTTGACCTAAAACCACATCATCGTGGGTAAAAGGAAGATTTTTCATTTCGATAACTTTAAGGGCATATTCCAAATATTTTTTTGCTGCTTCATAACGTCCTTTCAGCCGATAAATTTCAGCCAGATTAGAATAAATATTTGAAGCAAGCCGAGGATTTGTATCTATAATCTTATTGCACATATTTACAGCTTTTAGTATCTTTATCGCTTTTTGTCATTTTTTCTAATTCTGTCAAAATCATCTTCATAACCGAAGTAACACCATATTTTTCAATATAGGCAAAAGTTTCCTTTAAAAATTCTTTATACAATTCAGTATTATTATTTTCGTCAAATTTTATTATGTTTTCAACTGCCGCAAACAATATGTTCCTGTCAGAAAAGTCTATTCC
>JAJQCI010000078.1:0-8036 GCA_021202835.1 Clostridiales bacterium
TGCATTGCTATTTGGCTGTCAGTTTTAAGCTAAACTCGTGTAGACACTATCTAAGAAATAAACGGAAAAGAAATTTTTTAAAGAAGGGTGCGTGTTTCCCCGGGTTCACCGCAGGAATCTCTTTTTATAAGCCTGCAGGGCAGATATATACGCATGGGGTATGGCAGCTTCCGGTTTTTGGAATTAATCATTATTTTCACTATATCAACTCCGTAAGCTCCCATTTCATATACAGGAGCATTCAGGGTTGTAAGAGAGGGGTGTGTATAGGCTGACATTTCCGTATTATTAAAGCCTATGACTGAAATATCGCCGGGTATCTCAAAGCCGTTTTCATAAAGTGCCTTCATTGCACCTATAGCTATAGAATCGTTTGCGGCAAAAACGGCCGTGGGCAGATTTTCTTCTTCTATTATTTTCAACATTGTGTCATAGCCTGCTTTAACGGTAAATTCCTCCTGCGGTATATAACATTTAAAGTCAATTTCTCTTTCGGAACAGGCTTTTTCAAATGCTGCCTGTCGTCTGTCGTTAAAAACGGAGCCGTCGCTGAGATATTCCGTTCCGCCGAGAAAGGCTGCGGTTTTGTGTCCCAAACTGTAAAGATAATCAACCCCGTCTGTCACAGCCTGTTCAAAATCAAGGGCAATGGAAGTAATTTCAATATCGCTTACAGGCATATCCAAAAAGACGATAATGTTGTTTATATCTTTAAGCGTTTGTATTTCTTTATCGCTGAACTTGCCTATACAGATTATGCCGTCGGCCTCTTTAAGCGCAGCTGTATAATCACTGTCAGATTTATAGGCTCTGATTACATTTATTCCGTTTTTTTCACAATAATCTTCAATTCCGTTTCTTATAAGATAGAAATAGTTATCTTCGGCTTCTTTTGAGGATGAACACCACTGCAGTATACAACTTTTTCGCTGCAGCAAGGACATTCTTTTTTGTTTCAGGGGTAGTTATAAGGGTTTCGTCATTATTGAGTATCCTCGACACGGTTGCTGTTGAAACCTCTGCCATTTCCGCTATATCTCTTATAGTTGCCATAAATTTCACCTCAAAACAATTATATATTAATATCAAACAAAAAATCAAGTGTTTTAGTAAAATATTTGCCCATGAATTCACTTTGTTTACTAAACCAGTTCAAAGCCCGTCTGTCCCTAAGCTGTGTTAAATTTTTCCGTAAATTCAGAAATTATTTAAACTGCACAAAAATCAGCCCAACTATTTGTGTAAAACGGCGAAAGTAAAACGCTCGGTAAAAACAGCTTGACTTTTAGTAAAATTATTAATATAATTTAGTAAACAATCAACAGCAGCACAGCTGAAAATTCAGGAAAAAGGAGAAAACCTTATGACGGCACAGGAATATATAAAAAAACTTGAAAGCTCGTTTTTTGACAAAAGACTGAAATCTCTTTACAGCAAAGGAGAGCTTGAAAAACAAAAGAAACGGCTTAAAGCCGCAGCAGAGGAATTTGTAAAAGAATTTCCGAAGGATGCGGATACGGAGATATCAATATTTTCCGCTCCGGGCAGAACCGAAATAGGCGGAAACCACACAGACCATCAGCACGGCTGTGTTTTGGCGGCAGCTGTTAATTTAGACATAATAGGCGTTGTACATTTTAACAATGAGCCTGTTGTTAGAATTAAATCCGAAGGCTATCTTCCGGAAATGATTGACCTGACAGATTTGTCTGTTCGGGAGGAGGAAAGAGAAACAAGCTCCGCCCTTGTTAGGGGGACTGCCGAAGGGTTTAAAATGGCAAAGCTTAATATAGGCGGCTTTGACGCATATATTACCTCTGACGTTCCCGGGGGAAGCGGACTTTCTTCCTCAGCGGCTTTTGAAATACTCATAGGCACAATAATGAACTGCGGCTGTAACAACGGTATTGCCGACGCTGTAACACTTGCCCATATAGGGCAGTATGCCGAAAATGTTTATTTCGGAAAGAAGAGCGGCCTTATGGACCAGGCCGCCAGCAGTGTGGGAGGGCTCGTATTTATGGATTTTCTCGACCCTGAGAATCCGAAAATAAAAAGCCATAATTTTGATTTTGAAGAATACGGCTATACAGTCTGTATAACCGACACAAAAGGCAGTCACAGTGACTTGAGCGATGAATATTCCCATGTTGCAAAGGAAATGACAGCAGTTGCAAGGGAGCTCGGCTGTGATTATCTCAGAGAGGCCGATGAGAAAGAGTTTTACAGGCAAATTCCGAGACTGCGTGGTGTATGTTCCGACAGAGCAGTTTTAAGAGCCATGCACTTTTTTGATGACAACAGAAGGGCCCAACAGGAGTCGGAGGCTTTAAGCAGAAGAAACACAGAGGAATTTTTAAAGCTCGTAAGAGAATCGGGAGAGTCATCGGCAAACCTTCTTCAAAATCTGTTTTCGGTCAAAAGACCCGATGAGCAAAACATACCCTTAGCCCTTGCTTTAAGCAGGCATATTTTAGGGAAAGACTCTGCCGTAAGAGTTCACGGCGGCGGCTTTGCCGGAACAATTCAGGCTATTATTCCAACAGAACTTACCGAAACCTATGTTAATGAAATGGAAAGGCTTTTCGGAAAGGATTCCTGCCGTAAGCTCAGAATCCGTTCGGAAGGCGGAGCAAAATTATTATAAAGAAAGGCGGAGTATTATGATTCAGGAAAGTATTCAAAGCTTAATAGATTATGATATAAGAGAAAAGCTCATTGAGCCCGAGGACGAAATTGTTATAAGAAATGCCCTTATGGAAGCTCTTAAATTGGAAAGCTGGGACGATAATATTGCCCCGGCAGAAGAAATAAAGCCTATAGATGACATTTTAAGTGAACTGATTAAGTGTGCCTGTGACAAAGGCATAATAAGGGATACGGCTAATTCAAGAGACGCCTTTGACACAAAGCTTATGGGTATTGTCACACCCTTTCCCAGAGAGGTTATTAAAATATTTAACAAAAAATATAAGGCCTCTCCCAAAGAAGCAACCGACTGGTATTATGATTTCTGCAAAAAGCTGAACTATGTAAGAGCCGGCAGAATCGCCAAAGACAAAAGGTGGAAATTTTCTTCCGATTTCGGCTCTTTGGATATATCGATAAATCTTTCAAAGCCCGAAAAAGACCCAAAGGACATAGCCGCCCGGGGTGCCGCAAAAAGCACAAACTACCCCAAGTGTCAGCTTTGCTGTGAAAACGCAGGCTTTCCCGGAAACAGCCGCCACCCCTCAAGATATAACCTTCGTCCCGTTCCCGTTTCAATACAGGAAGAAAGGTGGCACCTTCAATATTCACCTTACGGCTATTATAATGAACACTGTATATTGTTTAATGAAAAACACGTGCCTATGATAATTGACAAGGCGGTTTTTGAAAAGCTGCTTGACGCTGTTGACCTGTTTCCTCACTATTTCTTCGGCTCAAATGCGGATTTGCCCATAGTCGGCGGCTCGATTTTAAGCCATGAACATTTTCAGGGAGGCAGCTATACTTTTCCCGTTGAAAATGCACCTGTTATACACAGATTTTCTATGTCCGGTTTTCCCGGTGTTTCCTGCGGAATTGTAAAGTGGTATATGTCTGTAATCCGTTTGGATTCCCCTGACAGAAACCAGCTTTCGTCAGCCTGCAATAAAATTCTCACAAGCTGGAGAAGCTACAGCGACGAAAGCGCCGGCATATATGCATACACAGGCGACACGCCCCATAACACAATAACCCCCATAATCCACAGAAAAGGCGGCTTGTACGTCTGTGATTTGGTCCTTCGCAACAACCGAACAACAGCCGGCCGCCCCCTGGGCTTGTTCCACCCAAACCCCTCTCTCCACCACATAAAAAAGGAAAATATAGGCTTAATAGAGGTTATGGGGCTTGCCATACTTCCCTCAAGGCTTGAGGGTGAAATGAAAGCATTAAAGGAATGTATTTTAAACAAAGAAGACTTGGAGAAAAATCCTTTGACTGCTCCCCATGCAGTCTGGGCAAAAAGCTTCTTAAGAGACTGCGGTGATTTTACGGAGGAAACAGCCGACGGAATTATAGAAAACGAAATAGGAAAGGTTTTTGAACAGGTTTTGACAGATGCCGGTGTTTTTAAGCAGACAGAAACAGGCAAAAATGCCTTTTTGAAATTCATAAACAATTTGTTGTAAATTTTAAATTTGTTAAGGTCAGCATATACCGGTGACTGAGATGTGCTGCCCTGCTGCTTTGCAAACTGCTGTTCAGCCTTAAGCATTACAAAAAGCAGCGCAGCAGCCTCTTATGCTTCACTGCCGAAGGTAAAGGAGTTTTTGAAATGAGCATAAAATTTTCTGTAGTTATAGTCATTGTCCGGGCGGCACAAAACGGCAAAGTCAATGGAATCGAATAAGCAGCCGGTGGTTTTATCTTCATATGAGAAATTTAAAATTGTGCGGTAAAACAGTTCGGAAACAAGGGCGGCGTCATTGCCGTAAACGCCGCAGCCGAAAGCCCCTAAAATCAAATGACGGTAGTTTCCTGAAGCCGCTGTTAAAAGAACACCTTCGATTCGTTTGCTGAGCATTTTTTCGTATTCCGACTGTGACATTCCTTCAAGCCCAAGCCGAACCATAGGCGCCGCACAGCTTATAACGGAAACAGGGAAAGGCTCGGCAAGTGTTTTCGAAGAGGAATCCTTGATTACTTCAACATAAGGGGTAATCATAACGCCGTCAGACCCCATTCTCGTCTTTCTTGCATTATTATAGATGTAGTACTTCTTTGCATTTTCACTTTCCAAAGACAGCAGAAGTGATGTTCTGCGGCAGAGGTCTTCTTCCTGTGCAGAGGCTCCCTTTCGGGTGTGACCGCCGGGCGTAGTGGCGCTTGCCAAATTTAAGGCGAGAATTTTCGGGCTTGCTTCTCCCTTATTTTTTAAATCTTCATATTTTTTCTGAGCAAGCGCAAGAGCGTCTATGTTTTCGCAGCCGAAAAGGCGGCGGATGCTTTGTGCTTGCTTTTCGCTGTTTTCTGCGGAAGTTCTTGCTTTGTCTGAACTTGAACGCAGCTTTTCAATATCCTCCGGCAAAAACACCTGAATTTCCCTCATCTGTTCCGGAGAAAACTTTAGCCTAATTTCTTTGCCGTCTTTTGTATAGCTGCCTTTTTCAAGTATATTAAGTGTATCATTTAAAATGCGGATATTAATATTTCTCTTTTCTTCCTTCTGCCGCTCTTTTTCTTTAATTTCTTCCTCGGAAAGCCCTTTATATTCGGCTTCTTTCATTTTTTTGGCAAGCTGCTTCAGCTTTTCTTCTTCCGGCAGTTCCGGTTGTGATTTTAATTCAGCCATTCTTTCACCGCCTTTCTTTCAGCTTTTTAAATACATCATCGCAGTTTTCTCTTATATTCAAATCCGCTATGCGGTCAAAGCCTGTTCGCCCCGGGTTTATTTGTACTATAGTGGCATCTCTTCTGCGGTAGTCCCAGTAAACCCCTCCGTAATATCCGTGGGTTCCGATAACGAGAATCAAGTCGGCCCCAGAAATCCATTTCTGAGCTTTTCGGACGTCCTCATCCCAAAGGCCGACATGGCTGTAAATGGGCCAAGGCAAAATCTGACCGCCGCATTTTTCGCATACAGGCAGTTCATCTTGATTCCAGATTTCATATCCGTCATAATGACGTCCGCAGCCCGAACAGCAGTTTACCTGAAGACTGCCTTGAATTTCAGCAACATTTTTTGAACCGGCGATTGTGTGCATACAGTCTACGTTTGTTGTAATTATTCCGAGAAGCTTTCCTTCTTCTTCTAAGTCACGCAGAGCATAATGGCTGTAGCTGGGATGATAATGAAACATAGAATCAACCCAAGAATATAAAAATGAATTGTCATCTGAACTGCCTGATCCACGTCGGGAAATGCGCAGCTGGCCGTATGTTTTGCCGCCGCCGGCAACGGAAATACCGGCACCGGTCGTGGCAACAATGCAGCTGCTGCTGTCAATATAATCGGATAACTGTTGTATTTGGTCAACGCCTTGACCGCCTTTAAAAAAGTTCATACCTACACCCCCTTTATCCGTTTAAAACTGCATCGAAAACTTCCCCGGCCTCCGCCCGAACATTCAAAGCGGCTATGCTGTCAAACTGTGTGGGCGACGGATTAATTTGAACAAGCCTTGTTTTCGGCTGCATACGGCTTAAATATTCCTCGCTGCGAAAGCCGGTTGTGCCTATTACAATTATCAAATCGGCTTTTGAAATCATATTGATTGCTTTGTTCATGTTCTCCCATGAAACATTGGTGCTTACGGGGTTTTCTCTGCAAAAGCCGGTGGGCATAATATAGCCTCCGCACTCCTTACACCGGGGCATTTGACCCTGACCCCAAACTGTATAATCAAAGGAACGGTGTCCGCAGTCTATACAGATATTATCCCTGAAGCTGCCTTGAAATTCTATAACATTTTTAGAACCGGCGATTGTATGAAGGCAGTCTAAATTTTGAGTGACAATGCCGTAGATTTTGCCCTGTTTTTCCAGCTCCGCAAGCTGCTTGTGAACAATACTAGGTCCTTTTTCAAATGTGGCATCAAGAAAAGAATTCTTCATTATTTTATAGAATTTTTCGGGATTTTTGCGGATATATGAGGATGAAAAGACTTTTCCGTGATTCATAAAGCCCACGCTTTGTTTAAGCCGTCTTACACCGTAAAGATATGAAATTCCGGCTCCCGTAACGGCAACTGTTCTTTCGCTCTCACTCATATATTTTTTTAACTTGCTGTATTCGTCTTTCATTTCCTACCTCTCCTTTCCCACAGCCGAAAGGTCTTTAAATAGGCGCAGTCCTTCGGCAGAGTGGGGTTAAATAAGGCTGTGTACAAATTTACCTTTCCGCAGTGACTGCATTTTATAAATCGCTCGTCGTAAATTTTACACAGCTTTGTTTCTGTGTCAAAATTTTCACAGGGACTGTCATAGTGAATAATTACCCTTCCGCTTGGCCTTACGGAACGGGAATAGCAGCATTCTCCGCAGCGGTTACACAGGGAGTCCCAGTTTTTACGCCATTTAAGCCATTCTTTAAAAATTTGAAAAAGCATATAAAATCACCTCCGGAACCTCCTGTGTAAGTAAATTGCTGTTTTACACGATTTTGATATAATCTGCTTTACGGGGCTTTGCTTCCGGAGCTTCTGCAGCTGCATATCCTAAAATGCAGTTTGCAACTCCAACATAATTTTCGTTAAGGCCCCATTCCTTCAAAAGAGCAAGGCCTTCCGGTGATGAAAATACTTCCTTTGCTCTGTAAATATAGCAGGAGTCAACTCCTACAGCGTGAGCCGCATTGAGAAGATTTCCGGCAACTAAACAGGCATCCTCAAACCAAGTGGGTGCTGAGGCTTTGTTTCCGAAAACAATTGCAACAACAGGGGCACCGTAGAAGGGGTCAACGTCTCTGCCCATAACAGCCCCATTCATTTTGCTTATTTTCTTAACCGTTTCCGGTGTTTTAACAAGAACGATAACCGGCGACTGCATTCCCATTCCGGTGGGTGCGTAGGTAGCTGCTTCAAGAATAGCGTCAAGCTTTTCCTGCTCTACCGGCTTGCTGCTGAAACTTCTTATACTTCTTCGTGTTTTTAAGCTTTCAAGTACAACATTTTCCATTTTTTAAATCCTCCTTAAAAAATATACTTTATTTGTGTGCAACATATGTTGTATAATTAAATTATACTATATTGTGTGAAATTCATCAAGCAACAATACAGAACATCTGTCGCATAATATCACTACCGGGGAGAAGTCTTAAAAAAACAGCCTGAAGCTGCGGACTCCGCAAGAGAAGCCTTTACAGAAGCTTTTTTCAAGCTTGTCTAAATTAAAAACATACACAAAAAAACGGAAACCTTCATAAACTGTTTCAGCAAAAATTCCGGCCGAATATCGATTCTTATGTTGAAACAGAACTGCTCCCTCTTTATTAAGAAGATTGTGAGAAAACTCAGCAAATAATTTATGTTCGCAGATTGCCGATACGCCCCAAAAGTGTCTAACAG
>JAJQCI010000078.1:8046-19556 GCA_021202835.1 Clostridiales bacterium
TTTCCTTGACATACCCAAGTGCAGTCAAAATTCTGTCTGTAAACCGTTCCTTAAACTCAGCTAATTCCTCAGGAGTAAGCTCTTCCTCGGTTCTTTCGATTCTTTCTCCCCTTAACAGAGCCTCTCTGTCTACAAATATCCGTCTTATTTTTAAAGGTCCGTTTTTTTCATTTAAATCACCCCTCTATAAATCTATTAACCTCCTCCATTGTCCTATTACCACCCCTAGCTTTCTGCAAATTTCTTATATGCCGGTTAAAAATCAAACGAATTTATAGATTCAGCGCTTTTACGGCTTAAAATATACCGCCGCCTGATGGCACAATGCCCATGCGGCCAAAACCAAAATTTGTGCTGATTGACAAAACTTGCACACTACAACGGCAGAGATGTACTTCAGGTTTGCCTTTCCGACGGCGGCAGCTCCCCTTAAACGGGGAGCCTTGTCGGCGGCTGAAAATTCATTTTCCTTAGATAAGCTTCAACCGGAAAATAATCTCCCCGTGTTTCGGGAAGTAAAATTCCGCCGTTCATAAGAGCCCCACCTGTATAGGTTTCTCCTGTTTCTTCATTAATATAAGTTGAAGATTCTTCAAGACCGAAAAGCTTAAGGGTTCTTTGTTTCATATTTGGCTCCGTTCTGAATATAATTCCCTGAATGAGAACCTCTCCCGAATTTTCCGAAACAAATTTCCAAACTGCTGAATTTTCTTTAAGAGGGTTTGTAAGCCTGTAATATTTTCCGGTATGTATAAGCTTTCTGTATGACTTATATTTCTTAATCTGAGCTCTTACCTGAGCCCTTTCGTCATCGGAAAGGGTGTTCGGGTCAAGCTCATAGCCTAAGCTGCCTGCCATTGCGGTTACTGCCCTTGACTCAAGGGGGACTGTTCTTCCGGTTTGGTGATTGGGAACGGTAGAAACGTGGGAGCCTACAACAGAGACGGGATAGAAAAAGGAAGTGCCGTATTGAATTTTTGTCCGCTCGTAGGCGTCTGTGTCGTCGCTGCACCATATCTGAGGGCAGTAATATAACATTCCTGCGTCAAATCTTCCTCCGCCGCCGCTGCAGCCCTCCCATAAAACATCCGGGAAAGCAGAAGTAAGTCTTTCAAGAAGGGCATAAAGCCCCAAAACATATCTGTGAGAAAACTCCCCCTGTCTTTCCGGCTCAAGGGCGCTTGAATAAAGGTCGCAGATACTTCTGTTCATATCCCATTTAATGTAGGATATATCGGCATTTTTCAAAATATCGCTTATTGCTTCAAAAAGATAGTCTTGAACATCCTGTCTCGACATATCCAAAACAAGCTGAAATCTGCCTCTTGTGGGCTTTCTGTTCGGAACCCGTATTGCCCAGTCGGGGTGGGTTTTGTAAAGGCGGCTGTTTTCGGAAACCATTTCAGGCTCTATCCACAGACCGAAACTCATATCCAAAGCATTAATTTTTTCCGCAAGCCCCTTAAGTCCCTCCGGCAGCTTCTTCTTATTTTCGAACCAGTCTCCCAGACCGGAGCAGTCGTCGTTTCTCTCTCCGAACCAGCCGTCATCAAGAACAAGCATATCAAGCCCCATATCTGCGGCGGCTTCGGCAATTTTAATTATTTTTTCCTCATCGAAATCGAAGTAGGCAGCCTCCCAGCTGTTTATAAGGACGGGACGTTCGGCGGTTTTATATTTTCCCCGGCAGATATGCTCTCTTATAATATTGTGGAAATTGTAGCTAAGCCTTGAAAAGCCCCTGCCGCTGTATGAAAGTATAACTTCCGGTGTTTCAAACTCGCCGTAAGGCTCTAAGCGCCATTTAAACAAATTGGGATTAATGCCCATTACAAGACGGGTTTGATCAAGCTGGTCATATTCAATTTGGGTTTGAAAGCTGCCGCTGTAAACAAGGCAGGCACCTATACAGCTTCCGCTTGTTTCCGTGCAGTCGGGGCTGCAAAGTATAACGGAGGGGTTCTGCTGATGGCTTGAAGTTCCTCTTGACGATGAGCTTTCCTGTATGCCGTGGAAAAGAGGACGCCTTTCAGGCAGACGTTCGGAAATGTGTCTGCCGTGAAAATGAATCCACTCCGGGTTATTGCCGTTCGGTATGTCAAGACAGAGGCTTGCGGCCTTTTGAAGGGTTACGGGCCTGTCTCCGTTTATAATTTTTACATTTCGGGTTATAATATCATATTTTTCAACAACTCCGTAACGAAGCACAGCCTTAACCTCAGATGCGATATCCTGCAATGTTATTTCAAGTGTTTCGGCTTCATTTTCACCGGCATAAACGGCAGGAAGTCCGGCTATGGAATATTTTCCCTTATATATGCGGCAGCTTTTATACCGCAGGTCCAAAGCTGTGCTTCCGTTTTCATGGGTCAGGGAAAGGGCGGAAATTCTGAAATCTCCTATACCTCCGCAGGCATATTCAAGTGGCAGAGTGTCAAGAGAATAGGTTCTGTCATTTCCGGCATCATAGGGATTTCCCGAAAAGCCCACATCGGGGTATTTTATAAGATATGACATATCAGTATTTACCTTTTCGCCGTACCAAAGGTGGCGAAGAACGCCGTAATCGTCAATCTTCATTTGATATTCCGTGTTTTCTGTCTTAATGCTTATGAATTTATCTTTTTCACTAAAATAGATTGCCATAGGTTCACCTCAGTTATTTTTTATTTTATTGTAAAGCTGTAATCTGCAAGGTTTGCATACAGCGTTATACTGCTTTCTCCGCAGCTTCTTGTCATTTCAAGCCATGAATACTGATAATCAACGGTCAAGCTGCCTTCAAGCCCGAAAGCCGGATGTGTGTTTCGAAGCTCCATAAGCTCTTTAAGCCTTTTAACAACATCTCTGTTTTGTTCCGCTTCTGTTTCCTCCGCTGTGTAATAATGACGGTTTATGTCTCTGCCGTTTTTTGTTTTCTCCATAAGGTCAATATCGTTTTTGCCTGCTAACATTCCCACATAATAAACCTGAGGAATACCCGGGGCAAAAAACTGAATTGCCCTTGCCAATAAATAAGCAGCGTCATTTTCTCCCAAGGCGGAATAATAGGTTGTATTTACCTGATAAATATCAAGATTGTTGTAGGCTTCGGAGCTGTATATTTTTTTAACGTTTGCGCCTAATGTATACATCTGTTCCTTTACAAATTCAAGCTCTTCATCGGGAAGAAGGTCCTTTACGTCTACAATTCCTATGCCGTCATGGGTGTCAAGGGTTGTAAACTGATGCATAGGGCACATATCGAACCAGTTTTTAAGATATTTTGCCGTATGGTTATAAAGAGCATGAAGCAGAAGAGCAGGCAGGGCAAAGTCATAAACCCAAAAGCCCTTTTGAGAAATTTTCATAGGTATTGTATAATGCTCATGAATTTCGGGAAGAATTTCAGAGCCGCAGTTGTTTGCTGTTTTTTCAATATCTCCCAGAAGATTCCAAATATCCGGTTCTATAAAGAAACAGTTTGTGTCCGGCTTCTTTACTGCATAGGCAAAGGCATCAAGCCTTATTATTGCCGCCCCGTGTGAGCATAGATTTTTTATTGTATCGTTAATAAATGCCTTTGTTTTTTCCTTTGTTACATCAAGGTCAATCTGCTCCTCACAGAATGTACACCAAACCTTTTCCTTACTTCCGTCGGCAAATTCAGCTTTAATATATGGCGCTCTGGGCTTTCTTTTATAAATAAGGTCTACCTGTTCCTCTGTAGGCTCACCGTTCTCCCAAAAATCCTTATAGGCTATAAAGAAATCCTTATATGGGGAGCCGTCTTTATTTTTAAGAAAATCCTTAAAATATTCGGACTTTGCGGAAATATGGTTTACCATAAAGTCAAACATTAAATAGTAATCCTTGCCTAAGCTTTCCACGTCTTCCCAAGTGCCGAAGGCTTCGTCAACCTCATCATAACACATAGGGGCAAAGCCTCTGTCTGCCGATGAGGGGAAGAAAGGGAGAATATGTACTCCGCCCACAGCCTTGTCGTAGTGTTTGTTTAAAATGCTATGGAGTTCATTAATGTTTTTGCCCATGCTGTCTGCATAGGTTATAAGCATAATTTTATTTTGAAGCTTCATAAAAATCATCCTTTCACTGCACCGTTTGATATGCCGCCTATAATCTGCTTCTGACAGATAATATAGAAAATCAAAATGGGTATTAAAGCCAGCAGATAAGAGGCAAAGGCCAGATTATAATTTGTTCCGAACTGTGTTTGGAAGTTAAGCTGTGCCAAAGGCAGAGTTGTATTTTCCGTTCCCGACATAATAACAAGAGGTGTCATAACGTCGTTCCATGTGCCCAGTGCCGTAAGTATGGCAACGGTAGCGTGCATTGGCTTCATCATAGGAAAGATTATTGTCCAATAGGTTTTCCAGACTGAAGCCCCGTCAATATTTGCCGCTTCTTCGATTTGCAGAGGTATGTTTTTCAAATAGCCGCAGTATAGCATAACATTCATAGGCATGTAGAAAACAGTATAAAGAAGTATAACCCCGGCCATATTGTCAAGCCCCAGCGTGGCGGTTTCCTTAACAAGAGGCATCATAAGAATAGCAAAGGGAACAAACATACCGCTGACAATATAGAAATAAATCAGGCGAAAGCCCTTTTTCTTAGCCATGCTTCTGCCTATGGCATAGCCTGCCATAGAGTGAATAACAAGGGACAAGGCTATAGAAGCGCCTGTTATTATAACGCTGTTTACAAGAGAATGCCAAAAGTTGGTTATTTCCATAGCTTCGGCAAAGTTTGAAAGACTTAAGTGAGAGGGAAGGGTTAAAGCCCCTCTGACATCGTTTGTCATTTCGGTCGGAGACTTAAGGGCAATTACAACAGTCATATATAAGGGCAGAAGAATTGACAACCAGCCTATAATAAGAAGAACCGTTATAACAATGCCGCTTTTTGATATTTTATTATTTTCTTTTTCTTTAGGGGCAAGCTTTATTTTTGCCGATTTTACAATATTTGTCATAACTGCTCCTCCTTTCTTCCCGATATAACCATCTGTATTACTGAAATTGCCACAATAACTATAAAGAATATTACCGCATTTGCACTCTGAAAGCCGAACTGGCCGCCGGACATACCGTTGTTGTAAATAAGGTAAGAAATAGACTCCGTACTCTGAGCCGGGCCGCCCTTTGTCAAAGACATAATCTGGTCGAATACCATAAGCATATTTTTCGTGCTTAATATAAGATTTATTGAAATAAAAGGCGCCATAAGGGGCAGGGTCAGTCTGCGGAAGGTGTTCCATCTGCCTGAGCCGTCAATTGAGCTTGCTTCGTAAATCTCAGTGGGAATTGTCTGCAGACCGGAGATGTAAATAATCGTGTTCATAGCCACAGCCTGCCAAACACCGACGATTAAAACGCCTATCCACGCTGTTTTTTCGCTTGCCAGAATACTTGAGCTTAAAAAGCCTATACCTAAGTGAGAAGCCGCCGCAGGAATGATGTATGTAAACAAAAAGCCGAAAATAAAGCCTACAATTAAACCGCTTAATATGTTGGGTATAAAATATATTCCTCTTAAAAGGCTCTTAAATTTTATTTTGCTGTTAAGTCCCAAAGCCAGTATTAAAGAAATAACGTTTACGAGAACCGTTCCGGCTATGGCATATTTAAAAGTAAACAGATAAGAGCCGCCTACTCTGCTGTCGCCGAATAAATCTATATAATTGCGCAGACCCACAAAGTCATAGGAGCCGTAGCCTCTGTAGTTTGTAAAGCTGTAGAACGCCCCTGTAATCAGCGGAATTGTATTAAAGGCAATAAACAAAACAAGCGCCGGCAGAAGCATAAGGAAATATGTATTTATATGACCTTTCTTTTTCATAGTGACCCCTCCTCGTATTTCTTGATTTTTTCGATTAAGTCTCTGTTATAGCGAACCCAGTCGGAATCAAACTTATTTAAAAATGTCTCTGAAGCGTTTTCGCTGTCGTCCATTAAATATGTCTGAACCATACCCCAAACACTCATTTCACTTGGGTAGTGGTGGTCATGGAAGTCGGCTACTCTGCCTTCTTCAATGTAGTTTAGCATTCCGTCAAGCATTGAGGGCAGAATAAATTCACCCTCTTTACAGGGTATTGAATTTTGACTGTCCGCATAAAACTGCACAATTTCGTCATCATATAAAAATCTCAACACTTCATATGCCGCCTCTTTGTTTTTGCACTCCTTCATAACGGAAAACTGTAAGTCAACGCCGGAGGTTAAAGGTTATCCTCTTCATTTTCGCAGGCCGGAAGCGTAAAGGAGTCTATATTCATATCGGGATTAACGGATAAAATCTGAGGTACGGCATAGCTTCCTATGGGATACATAGCCGCTTCGCCTCTCGCAAAGGCTATACAGGCGTCATTATAGCTGTAAGCATAGGGGTTAGGCTCACAGTAGCCCATAAGCGCTTTCATTTTCTCCGCCGTTTCCGCATATTCCGTGCTGAAGGTCGTGTTTCCCGAGCTAACCTGAGAACAGGTGTCGGAGGGGGCAAGACTTACAACGAGGGAGTTCCAAGGGGAAAGGCAGGTCCATGAATCTTTAAAGCCGAAATAAAGAGGAGTTGTGCCCCCGGCTTTAATTTCTTCACAGAGAGAAATAAATTTGCTCCAAGTTTCGGGTATTTCCCAGTCATTTTCTTCAAACATATCCCTGTTATATAAAACCCCGGCACAGTTTGCCATATAGGGCAGGGCATAAGTACCCTCTTTGGGAATAAGCTCCAGTTCTTCTTCCATTTCCATATATTCGGGCTTTATATTATTTACGCCTTCAAAGTCGGAAATATCCATAAAAAGGTCGGCATCCAAAAAATTGGAATAGTCCATATCGCCGCCTATTCCCACAATATCGGGGTAGTCCTCCCTTACCAGACGGGTTTTTAAAACAGTAATGGCCTCATTGGGAGATTCTATTTTAAGCTCAATATCATCATGTGTTTCATTAAATCTGTCTTCGATTTCGCTGAAAACCTCCGAGGCTTCCTGCTTATAATGAAACAGCTTAACTACGGTTTTTCCGCTGCCGCTTTCTGTGCCGCTGCAGCCTGCGGAAAGGGAAGAGACTGCAAGAGCAAGAGTCAAAGCAGCAGCTTTAAATTTCATTTTTTTCATTAAATAATACCTCTCTTTCATAATTACATTCTGAAGGTATTAAGGCCGGTCCCAATCCTTATGGTTTTATTATACATACCTTAATGCTCACTGTAAATAGCAGTTTTCAATAGCTTTTATACCATTTTGCCGCATTTCTTCAAATTATTAAAAGTTAGGTTGCAAAATGGTATATCGAATGTTATAATTAAAAAAAGGAGGTTGGTTGTATAATGAAGGATTTAATTTTTTCGGTGTTTCCCAGTGAAAATTTTGTTGATTTGGGGCTTTTTCAATTCGGGTGGGAACGCTGCGCTCCGGCTCACTCCTTCGGCCCGGCAAGCCGAAACCATTTTCTTTTTCATTATGTTTTATCCGGTATGGGAAAGCTTATGGCAGACAACAGCAAGGGCGAAACGCAAACCTATGAAATAAAAAGCATGCAGGGGTTTATGATTTTTCCCGGTCAGATTACAACCTATATAGCGGATAAAGATATGCCATGGGAATATATGTGGATAGAATTTGACGGGCTGAGAGCAAAAAGCATGATTGAAACCGCAGGCATAACAATAAATTCTCCTGTTTATCACGCCAGAAGAAAAGAGCTTAGGGAGGAAATGAAAGACGAAATGAGCTACATAATAAACCATGCCGATTCATCCCCCTTTCACCTTATAGGCCATATGTATCTTTTTTTGGACTGCCTCGTCCGTTCAGCTATGAGCCCCACAATCACAACAGGCAGCAAGCTTCGTGAATTTTATGTTCATGAAGCAATTGAATTTATAGAACACAACTTCCAAAACAATATTACAATAGAAGATATAGCCGCCGTCTGCGGCCTGAACAGAAGCTATTTCGGCAAAATTTTCAAACAGGCCATAGGAAAATCTCCCAATGAATTTCTTTTAAGCTTTCGTATGGCAAAAGCCGCCGAGCTTCTGAAGCTTACAAACTTATCAGTCGCCGAAATAGGAAACGCCGTAAGCTACGAAAACCCTCTCCATTTTTCAAGGGCTTTCAAGTCAGTCTATAATCTCTCCCCCAGAAACTGGCGTATTCAAAATAAATAAGTGTATGTACAGTTCATATTATTGTTAAACGCAAGTTTGTTTTTACTGCTTCGAAAGAAAGCCTGCGATGAAGGCTTCTTTTCGATGAGACGATATCATGCGCAATGCAGAATACAGGTTTTCCGGAATATTGTGCTTCCCCATAAATCATCCGGACTGCCTAATATATTATTAACTCCCGACTGCGCAGGTATTAATCCCAAAGATAATTCCATAGAATATGTAAAGGAATATTTTTGTATCGGGGAAAGAGTGATAATATGAATATAAAACAAAGAGCGGCGGCTTACATAAGAGTAAGCACGGAGGACCAAACCGAATTCAGTCCGGATGCCCAGCGGAAAGCCATAGAAAGATATGCCGAGGGTAATAATATGGTTCTGCTGCCCCAATGTATTTATGTAGATGAAGGTATTTCAGGCCGCAAAGCCGAAAAGCGGCCTGCCTTTATGCAGATGATTGCCGCCGCAAAGGGAAAGGTTAAGCCCTTTGATGTTATTTTGGTACACAAATTTGACCGCTTTGCCCGTAACCGGGAGGACAGCGTTGTTTACAAATCTCTGTTAAGAAACAAGTGCGGTATTAAGGTTATTTCCATAACGGAAAATATTGAAGATGACAAAATAAGCATAATTGTTGAGCCTATGCTTGAAGCTCTGGCGGAATATTACTCCGTAAATTTATCGGAGGAAGTAAAAAAAGGAATGACCGAAAAAGCTTCAAGGGGCGAATATCAAACCATTGCCCCCTTTGGGTATAAATGGGAAAAGGGAAAGCTTACCGTCGATGAAGCCGAAGCCGAATATGTGCGCTATATATTTAATCAGTTCTTAAATTCCGCTTCCCAAATCCAAATAGCAAGAAGCTTAAATAAAATGGGTGTTCATACTCACAAAGGCAACAGCTTTGAAAACAGAACCGTTGACTACATATTAAACAATCCCGTTTATGCCGGATTTTCCCGTTGGACTCCCACAGGCAAAACCCTTTCAAAAAGAATATATGACAGTTCCGACACAATTACTGCAAAAGGAAGCCATCAGCCTATTATTTCGGAAGAAACCTTTAACAAAGCAAAAGAAAAGCTTGCCGTCATAAAACAAACAAGCCCCAAAAATTCAAGACCTGCAGTTGAATTTAAACATTATTTAAGCAGCATAGTAAAATGCAGTGCCTGCGGTTCAAGCCTTGCCTACTCAGGCTCAAGCGGCTCTATGCAGTGTTGGAAATACAGCCATGCACTGTGCAGTGTTTCCCACTCCGTATCCGCCAAAAAGGTGGAAAATGCCGTTGAAAACGAGTTTAAGAATCTCATAAGCCCTCACAGTATTGAAAGCTATATTAAAAACCCGAACATAATCTCCTCAAACGATGATAACATATCATCGGCAAAAGACCAAATCAAAAACCTTAACAAGCGTTTATCAAGGCTGAAAGCGGCCTACCTCGACGGAGTTTTCACACTTACCGAATATAAAACCGAAAAAAAATCTATAGACAGGGAAATAGATAATCTTTCCCGAAAAATCACAGACCGGCAGTCTCAAAAATTTGACCCGAAAGCCTTCAGAGCCAATGTTTCAACAGTTTATTCAGCCATCAAAGACCCGTCTGCCTCAATCCCCGAAAAAAATATTGCCGTCAAATCTGTTATCGAAAAAATAGTTTATCGAAAATCATCGAAAGAACTTCTCTTTTTTTATTACTTCTGATTCATACGCTGCTGCTTTACGGAGGTCCCGACGGTGAGCTTGCAGCGTCTCTTCGTTATTTAAGCCAGAAGTTTACTATGGTTACTCCACAGGCAATAGCCACGCTTAATGATATCGGAACTGAAGAATCAGAACCATTATGTTGTCATTTATAATCTGTTTCCGAATAACCTTTTCAGAAGTCCGGTTTTAATTTTTTTCAATTAAGTTAAACAGCCTATTGACAGATTTCCCCTAAACGGTGTATATTTATTTGGGAGATGAATATATATGACAGCAGCAATAGTAAACGCCGCCGCAGTTTTTGCCGGGGCCGTTTTGGGACTTTTGTTCAACAAAATTATACCTAAAAAAACAGGTGACACTATTATGTACGGGCTTGCCCTGTGTACCTTTCTCATAGGCTTAAGCGGTGCCCTTAAGGGCGAACATATTATAATCGAGATTATATCAATTGTCATAGGTACATTAATAGGCGACACGGCAGATCTTGACGCAAAAATAAACGCACTGGGAAACAAGCTTCAGGTTATTTTTAAAAAGGACGGCGAAAAAACCTCCTTTGCCGAGGGCTTTGTCAGCTCAACCCTTCTTTTCTGTACGGGCTCAATGGCCATTGTAGGGTCACTTCAGGCAGGCATATCCGGCAATTATTCCACAATTTTTGCAAAGTCAACCATAGACTTTACGGCGGTTATAATAATTGCTTCAACTTTGGGAATAGGAGCGGTTTTTTCATCCGTTTCGGTTTTGGTTTATCAGGGAGCCATAACCCTTTTTGCTTCCTTTATTTCACCCTTTCTTACCGAAACAATAATAACCGAAATGGACTGTGTGGGTTCTATTATAATGATAGGGCTTGCGTTTAATATGCTTAAAATAACACAGCTTAAAATTTCAAACTACATTCCGGCCGTTTTCGTTCCCATTCTGCTATGCAGATTTTTATAATAACAGATTACTTTTTATAAGCATACAAAAAGACAGTAAAGTTCAAAAAATGACTTTGCTGTCTTTTTTTACGCCCGGTTTTGCTAAAGAATTCTGAAAATACCCGTTACCTTACCAAGTATGAGTATGTCGTCCCGCCTTATAGGGGCATAGTTTTTATTTTCGGCAATAAGGGCATATTTGCCGTCCTCCTTAAAAAAGCGTCTGCACACAATAACCCCGTCGGAAACGGCCGCCACAATATCGCCGTCTTCCGCAAAGCTTTGCTTTTTTACAATAACCATATCATTTCCCCTTATGCCTGCCTCCAGCATACTGTCTTCGCTTATTTTAAGAACAAAATTTTCCTCTCCCCTGAGATATTCCCGTGACATAGGAATATAGCCCTCTATGTTTTCGTCAGCTGTTATATCCGTGCCGTATTTAATCTCCCTTATTATGGGGAGTCTTTCATCCTTGCTTTCATAAAAGCCCTTTTCCGCTATTTCCATATAACGGTTCTTTGATTTTTTTCTTGATATATATCCCTTGCTTTCGAGATTTTTAAGATGAGTATGAACTGTAGAGGTAGATGTAAGCCCGGTAGCGTCACAAATTTCTCTTATCGTAGGGGGCATGTTGTGTTTTTCGATGTAATTTTTTATAAAGTCATATATGCGCTGTTGTTTA
>JAJQCI010000240.1 GCA_021202835.1 Clostridiales bacterium
AATATGACCATGTTAAGGGAGAAATTCCCAAAATGACCTGCTTTGAAGCAGGGCATCCTGTTCCCGATGAAAACTCATTTAAGGGAACACAGGCGGCGCTTGATTTGGTTTCCGGCTTAAATGAAGATGATACGGTTCTGTTTCTTCTTTCAGGCGGCGGAAGCGCTCTTTTTGAAAAGCCTCTTATTTCGGGAGAAGAGCTTTCCGACATAACAAATCAGCTTTTGGCCAGCGGAGCCGATATTGTGGAGATGAACACAATCAGAAAAAGGCTTTCCGCCGTAAAAGGGGGAAAGTTTGCAAAGCTTTGTAAACCGGCGAAGGTTTACAGCATAGTTTTAAGCGATATTTTAGGTGATCCCCTTGATATGATAGCTTCGGGGCCGGCTTATCCCGATTCGGCGACAAGCGAAAGGGCAGTGGCTTTGGCTGAAAAATACGGCCTTAAATTGAGTGGTGAGGCAATGGAGCTTCTTCGCATTGAAACGCCGAAGGAGCTTGACAACGTTGAAACAGTAATAACAGGCAGTGTTAAAAACCTTTGCAGGGCGGCGGCGGAAGCCTGTTCCGAGCTGGGTTATAAGCCGATTATTTTAACGGATATGCTATGCTGTGAGGCCAAAGAGGCAGGTTCATTTATGGCGTCTATAGCCAAAAGCCATCAGGACACAGGCGAAAGCCTTGCTTTCTTAGCCGGCGGTGAAACGGTGGTTCATTTAACAGGCAGGGGCAAAGGCGGCAGAAATCAGGAAATTGCCCTTTCGGCTGCGGAAGGAATTTCGGACCTTAAGGACACAGCCGTTTTCAGTATAGGCAGTGACGGAACCGACGGCCCAACCGATGCGGCAGGGGGATTCTGTGACGGAAGCTCAAAGAAAATGCTGAAAGAAAAAAATATCGATATTTTCGATGTTCTTAAAAACAATGACGCCTACAGCGCCCTTAAAGAAATTGGCGGCCTGATTATTACGGGGGCAACGGGCACAAATGTAAACGATGTTTCTGTTCTTCTTATTAAACGATAAAATTTGATAACACAATAAATCAGGGCCTTTACATCACGGCGATGTAAAGGCCCCTTTGAACTGCTGCGGTTATACATATTCGACTTTATAAAGCTTTGCCATTGTTTGGAGCTTGCTGCTGAAATCACGAAGCTCCTCCAAGCTTCCGCCCTGATAAATTTCTATAAATTTCTTGTTTAATGAACTGACCTTTTCAACTTTAGCCACATAATAAAGATTGTGAAGGTTTTTAACTATTCCGTCTACAAGATTGTTTTTCGTTTCGGAAATCATTTTTGCTTCTATGATATCGTCTCTTATTGTGGCCATTTCTTTGTCAAGCTGAAAGGCTGCGTCGGCGCAGTTTCTGAGGCGGCTTTTAAGCTCGTCGGGCAGATTTCCGCTGTATTTATAGCGCAGTGAGTGTTCTATGCTTGCCCAAAAATTCATAGCCATTGTTCTGATTTGAATTTCACAAAGAACATCTTTTGGGCCGTCTATTGTTATCATTTTATATTTTACCGTCATATGATAGCTTCTGTAGCCGCTTTCCTTTGTGTTTGTTATGTAGTCCTCTTCTTCCAAAACCTCAAGATCAAGGTCGCTTCTCTGCCTTATTATGTTTACCACTCTTTCAATATCTTCAACAAAGCGGCAGATTATCCTTATTCCGGCGATATCCTCAAGCTTTTTGAAAATCATCTCCGTCGGAATGTTCCGCCTGCCGGCTTTGTCAAGTATGCTTGAAATCGTTTTTACTCTTCCGTGAATTTCCTCTATGGGAGCCACAAGCTTCAGAGCCTCATACTCCCTTTTCATATTCGTAATTTTAACAACAAGCTCGTCTACCGCCTGTCTGTAGGGAAGAAGCCTTTCTTCCCAGTTTATAAGCTCCATTCTCATGCCCTCTTTCGACTTTATATAATGCCTTCTTCCAAACACCTTAAAAACGGATAGGGGTTAAGCCAGACCTCGCCGCCGTAAAGCCTTGTTTTAGGGCTTATGCCTATGTGGAGGTGGACGGGAAAATTTCCCCTTGTTCCCTCATTTTTGCTGTAGCCCGTGTCGCCCATATAACCTATAAGGGTTCCTGCTTCGATTTTGTTTCCCTCCTTGAGCCCCTCCGCATAGGAATCAAGGTGGGCATAGTAATAATAAATATTGTTTTCCGAGCGAATGCCCACACGGAAGCCGCCCTTTTCGTTCCAGCCGATTTTTTCAACAACACCGGAGGTCATTGAAAAAACCTTAAGCCTGCCTCTTATGTTTTCACTGTCAAAAATATCCGTTCCCTTATGTATTCTCTTTCCGCCGTAGGTTCTTAAACTGCCGTAGCTGTCGCCGTAATAATACTGCCCGTTAAGGGCTGTGTCTGTTGGAAAAGCCTTTAGATCATTAAAAATGTTGTTTATCAAATCCCTGTAGGGTTTTATATTTTTTTCGTTATATTTTTGCCTAATGGTTTTATAGTTTTTAAAAAAGCCTTCTATCTCCTCCTCGCTGTATTCCTTCTTTTCCTCAAAAAAATCGTTTTCAAGCATATAAAAGATTAATGCTTCACTGCAGTTTATGCCGCAGAGATCGGAAATCTCCGCAATGCGAATTAAGCTTTCCGAAGAAATTTTGAAGCTTTCAAATTTCTCTTTGGAAACAAGCCTTCCTCTTCCGGAGAAAAAGCAAAAAAATATACCCATGCAGACAACAGCCACAGGCACAATTTTCGAAGCCCTTATGAAATATTTAAACCCCATATAATCACGCTCAAAACATATCTGTAATAATATATTTCAAAAGCCCCTAAACTATTCTCTCCTGTGTTTACGATTTCTTTTGTCTTTATAACTTAATTATACAACACTTTGACCAAAAATAAAAGTAAAATTTTAAATTTTTT
>JAJQCI010000201.1 GCA_021202835.1 Clostridiales bacterium
GATTAATTCGTAGGAGCCAAACCTCCCGATGGATCCCCCACTGCGTGGCTTTTCCCATCTGTTAATTATATTATACCGAAATTCCGCTTTTATGTCAACCAAAACGAAAAATTTATTTTTCCAACATCTAAACGAAAAATTTATTTTTCCAACACTGATTATTTTGCGAAAATCGACTTGAAATTCGCAAAAGAAAGTCTGAATACCGAAAACAAAAATATTTTCTATACCCGGTTTTTTTTGTGTAAATTCCTCTCTTAAAGACAAGCTTCGGCTTTCTTTTTGGCTGATTTTTCGGCGGTTTTGCCGTTCTTTTCAGGGGCGTCGGCTTCTTCAGGTTCGGCTTTCGACGATGATAATTCCAGGTTAAGCTGGTTGAGCCGCTGTTCTTTTTCGTGAAGCTCGTCAAGCCTTGCGAAGGGCTTTTCGATTTGTATTTTTGCGTTGGCGGCGTTCTTTTCCAATTCATCAAGCTCATTTGTGAATTCAGCTTTTCTCCTGACAAAGCCGTTGTTCAGGGCATTGTCTATTCTCGTTATGTTGCCGAAAGTGTCATCGCTGAGTTCAAGTGAGAAAGAGGATTTGTTTTTAAGCGTCATTATAAATTTATGGGAATAAGAATCAAATTTGACTGCCATATTGAAGCCTCTGTATTCGCCTATTGACACAGGTTCGGCGCCTGAAACCGTTGTGCAGGCGGTCAGCAGAGTCTGTCCTGCTTCTTTTTTGTCAGAGTAAAATTTGTCGTTTACGGTCATTCCGGCAAATTCACCGCCTTTTGTCTTGTCGGCAAGGGCTATATCCTCATCATAGCTGCTAATCATACTTAAACACTCCTTCAGTTTCACAGGGTAGGATGTCAGTAAAAAAGACTGCATATCTCGCTTTTCATTCTGCCAGTCGGCAAAAAGTGTGCGGAGTTTTGTCACTTCAATATCCAAATCCATCTTTTCACGTATTTTCGGGTCGCCGGCCGCTATGGCTTTAATCTGGGCATAGTTAAGTGTGGCCTCGTCTACGTCCTCGGCGGAACGGGCAGGAGATTTTGAAGTCATTATCTGGGCGATAAATTTTTGCTTATTTTCCACAATTTGGTAGAGATACGCATCAAATGTGCCCTTTGTAACATAGTTGTAAATATCAACATTTTTGTTCGTGTTGCCCTGTCTTATGATTCTTCCGTTGCGCTGTTCCAAATCCGAGGGCCTAAAGGGGCAGTCTATGTGGTGGACGGCCTTGAGCCTTTCCTGCACGTTGACACCTGTGCCAAGCTTGTTTGTGGAGCCTAAAAGCACACGAATATTGCCCTTGTTCATATTTTTAAAAAGCTCCTGTTTTTTGGCGTCAGTGCTGTAATCGTGAATAAAGGCTATCTGCTCTTTGGGAATGCCCTTATTTATAAGCTTTTCCCTGATATCATCATAAACGCAGAAGCCGGACTTTCCGCCGGGAGTTGATATATCGGAAAAAATAATCTGCGTTGACTTGTTTTCAGCTGTGTTCTGCCAAATATCGAAAACATTTTCGATACATTTGTTGACCTTGCTGTCGGGATTGTCGGGCAGAAGGGGATTCATAAGCCTTTGGTCAAGAGCCAATACTCTGCCGTCCGTCGTTATCTTGAGCATGTTGTCCGTTTCGGGAAGAACTCCGCCCCTCCTTATTTTGTTTGCACGTTTCGCAAGGTCTTCAACCATAGCTCTTTGGTGTTCACTCGGTTCCGCTGAAATTGTATGATATTCTGCGTCGGGAACAGGCAGCTTCAGCGTATCGCCTGTCTTTATGTCTGCTGTTTCCTTAAACATAGTCATAAGCTCCGGCAGATTGAAAAACTTTGCAAACCTCATTTTGGTCTGATATCCGGAGCCTTCCGGCTTAAGCTCCATCGAAAGCTTTGTTTCGCCAAAACAGCTTGCCCAAGCGTCGAAGCTGTCAAGACCCTGTGCTTTAAGGCTGTCGTGCTGCAAATATTTCTGCATAGTGAAAAGCTCCGCCATACTGTTGCTTATAGGGGTGCCGGTGGCAAATACAACACCTTTTGAACCTGTTATTTCATCCAAATAGCGGCACTTCATCTGCAGGTCGGAAGCCCTTTGGCTGTTGCTTGAAGCATTGATACCTGCAACATTTCTCCCCATTTTACTTGTAAAAAACAAGTTTTTGAATAGATGCGCTTCATCTACATAAAGCCTGTCAACACCTAATTCTTCGAATGTAATCGTGGAATCTCGCTTGTCATTATTGTTGAGTTCTTCAAGCTTGCGGCTGAGATTTTTCTTTGTGGCTTCAAGCTCCTTTACGGTGAAGCCTCTTTCGCCCTTTTGCGCTTTAAGCTCGGCGAGAGAATTTGTTATTTCTTCTATTTCGTTTTCAATAAAATCTATCTGTCTTTCTATTGAAAGAGGTATTTTTTCAAGCTGATTGTGACTTATGATAATGGCGTCATAGTTTCCTGTTGCAATTCGGGAGCAAAAACGCCTGCGGTTCTTTTCCGAAAAATCATTTTCATTGGGAACAAGAATATTTGCGGCAGGATAAAGCTGCATAAATTCCTTTGCAAACTGGTTTACGATTGCTTTTGGTACGGCTATAAGGCTTTTTGAACACAGGCCAAGCCGCTTGCTTTCCATAGCGGAAGCCGCCATTTCATATGTTTTGCCTGAACCTACAACGTGGGCAAGGAGTGTATTTCCTCCATAGAGAGTGTGGGCTACGGCGTTTCGCTGATGCTCCATAAGGGTTATTTCCGGGTTCATACCCACAAAATTAATATGCGCTCCGTTATATTCACGGGGCCTGACGGAGTTGAATTTTTCATTGTAGATTTTGCACAGTTCTGCCGTTCTTTCGGCGTCGTCAAATACCCATTCTTTAAATTTTGACTTTATAAGTTCCTGCTTCTCCTGTGCCTTCATGGTTTGTTTTTGATTTAAAACACGCTTTGTTTTGCCGAAGTTATCCTCGATGTAGTCATAAACATACACGGGCTTCATATTGAGGGTAGCCTCTATTATTTCATATGCATTTTTCCTGCTTGTGCCGTAGGTTTTGTTGACAAGAAGGTTTGAACTGTCGGCTCTATAGCTTTTTTTGTTGCTTATGGCATAGGTGGCCGTACGCTCACAGCGGTCAATGGCGATTATGGAGTTGTCACAGTTATGGCCGTTACATATGAAAGGATTTTTGTTTCTAAGTCCGGCCGAAAGCATGCTGCTTTGACAGAGCCATGGCGTTTGGAGCAGATTATACATAAACTGCTCATAATATTTTGTGGGAACCCATGCGGAGCCGAGCTGTACCGAGATTTCAGAGGGCTTAAGGTCTTCCGGCTGTGCCTGTTCGAGAGCCTTTATATTGCTTTCAAGGCTGATACCTAAATGGTTCTTGTTTGCTTCGTTAAAGGTCTTTGCAAAATTAAGCTTTTCTCTTACATTGCCCGACAAATATTCATCGCCCGTTACATATTTGAGTTCTACAGGATCATAAAAAATAACGCCTTCAAGGTCTTTTATAATTTCTTCCCTGTCCTTTGAACAAAGTGCCGCCATATAATCGAGGTCAACCTTTGCCTTTTCGGAGATGGATACCGCCAGCGCTTCGCTTGCCGTATTGACGCTTGTAATCTCAACGTGGGGCATAATGGTTCTTTTGCTGAAAATATCCGCCTTGCTTATAAGCTCGCCCTTGTCGTTTATGTTTTCGAGGGACTGTAACAGCGGCGCTGTATCGTCCTCGCTGAAAAGGGCTTTATTGGTTCTGCTTGAAAGCAGGCCGTACTTTGCCGTAAAATCATCATAAAGAGTGTTAAGCTTTTTCTGCTCCTTCAATACTTCCCCGTCGGAGCGATTTTCAAGCTGAAGGCTTATAAGCTTTTGCAGGCACTTGCTTATTTCAATCATACCCGTCATACGCTCAAACGCATTTTTGGCGTGAATCCTGCTGAAATCCGTTTTTATCATTTCATTGTTTTCACAGAAGTAAACATTTCCGTCAACAACGTCATAACAGAAATTTCTGTGTCCCTCCGGGTTAACTTCGTTATGTATTTCCTCATCAATAACACTGTCGGAAATAATATTGTCTGAAATATATGTACCTTTTATGTTTTTGACGGCTTCGCCGAGAAGCTCATCAAGACTTTTGTCCTCAAAGGGCAAACAGGTTGTCACTGTTCCGTAACGGCCGGAAACCTCTTTCATTTCGCCTAAAATCATTTTGGGATTGTTTACAAAATAGGAATTCATCTCAATTCCCGATGAATCTTTCGATATATTAACCCAGTCGGGAAGTTCTTCTTTTTCAAAATCCCTCAATGAATCCCTCTTTTGCAAGAAAATAATATCGGCGGTTACATCCGTTCTCGCATTTCTTTTAAAAGCATTGTCGGGAAGTCTGATTGCTCCCAAAAGGTCAGCTCGTTCCGCAAGATATTTTCTGACTGAGCTGTCCTTTTTGTCCAGAGTTCCCTTACTTGTGATAAAAGCAGTCACGCCGCCGGGGCGAACCTTGTCCAATGCCTTTTTAAAGAAATAATCGTGAATGAGATTGCTGCCCTTGAAATCCTTATCGCTGATGCGCTGCGTTCCGAAAGGTACATTTCCGACTGCGGCGTCAAAGGTGTTGCTTGTAAAAGCGGTTTTCTCGAATCCCTTAATCTGAATATTTGCACCGGGATAAAGAAGCCTCGCTATTCTGCCCGATATGTCGTCTATTTCGACGCCGTAAAGCTTTGAATTCCTCATATTTTCGGGAATCATACCGAAGAAATTGCCGATACCCATTGAAGGCTCCAAAACCTTGCCGCTTTCAAAGCCCATATTTTCAAGGGCCTTGTACATAGTTTTTATAACAATGGGCGGAGTATAGAAAGAGTCATTAACCGTTGCCCTTGCCGACTTGTACTGTTCATCACTCAAAAGCTCTTTAAGCTCCGCATACTCGCTTGCCCAAGCGCTTGACTTAGCGTCAAAGGCCGCCTGCAGGCCGCCCCAGCCTACGTACTTTGAAAGTATTTCCTTTTCTTCCGGTGATGCCTGCCTGTTTTCGCTTTCCACGGCAAACATGGTTTTAATGGCTTCAACATTTCTTCTGTATTTTTCTTTGGGTGAGCCGGCTCCTAAATCATAATCTGTTATGCGGAAGTTTTCGGGCTTTGAAACAGGATTTTCTTTATCGGAATTCTCTGCTGCAGCACTTTCCTGCCGGGTTTGAGCAGCATTTTCATTTTCCAAACGGTTATAATCAACCGCAAAATTGTGATATTCAATGGCGTTTATGACATCATCCGCACTGTCAAAGATATCAACGGTTAAGCCCTTCGCTCTATATTCAGCTGTACTTTTCTCATCGGCAGCAAGCGAAAATTTATCGATAATATTATCATGCACTATGCGTTTGTTTTCGTAAGCTTTCCACGATTCGGGTATATTTTCATTGTCACTTTCATTTATATAAACTGTTTCGTGATTTTCAAGGGCCGACCTTAAAATATTTGCCTTGCCTAAATCGGCGGTTTTATTCTGCTCATTTTGAGCAATATATTTTACTTATTGTTAATGATATAACGGTTGTTTTTCACAAGCTCATCTATACGCACTGCCACCTGCCGCCAGTTAAGATTTACTTCGGCACAGCCGGCTTTTTTATATGTAATTCTGTTTGAATCATGGTCTTGACCGCTGTAGACTGCGCCCGAAAGAGCGTGACTGTGACCGCCTGTTCCGTACTCATTCTTGAGAAAGTTCGCTTTCTCCTGTGTTGTGTGATTTTCTGTGAAATAGGTGTAGATTCTGCTTTTGCCGTTTTCAAAACCCGAACCACGGATAAGGTCTTCATTAATTTCATCGTCGGTTATAAATAAATCAGCGGAGGGGACGGCAGACATATTTGTTTCATAGATTCTGCGAGGAAACTCAAGTTCCCGTAAATTCTTCTCAATGCGGTCAACATTACGGGGGCGAAATCTCATAACATCAGGATTTTGTCTGTATGCTTCTTTAAATTCATTCAAATCAGAGGAAAGTGCTTTTCTGAAACCGGAATTATTCAGATTTTCGCTTAAGGATTTTTGCATATTTGGAAAACCATAGGCGCCATTTTCAAAGACTGATGAAACAGACGAAAACAATTTCAGATTTTGGCCTTCATCACTTAAATCTCTGTAAAGATAAAGAATATCAGCGGAAAGCTGTTCACGTTCAAAGCTGTCTGCTTCTGCAAGTTCGGCATTTGACGCAAACTTGCCCTCGCTTAAAAGCCGGCCTATACGCTGCGCCGCATCATTCCATGGAATAACCTGTGCATTTCTGTTATATCTTGCCGTTTTGCCCGAAGCAAGGTGAATACCGTCTTCGCCGTACCAAGCGGAAACGGTTCTGTTGCCCGTCTGAATACCGAAGCCGCCGTGATAAATACTTTTAAGGCTTTCGGCTATTTCCTCGGTGGATTTCTGTTTCATAAACTCCGACGCTGTCACTAATCGGCCATTTTCGGTGTTGCTGCCGTGAATCAGGAACAAATCCGTAATATCCTGTGAGAAAGACTGTGTAAATACAGATGTTTTATTTTCTTTGTCAGAATCGGGCTGTGCCTGCCCGAAATCGATATCATCAAGAGTAAGTTCAACGGCTTCTCTTCTTTGTTTGGGAGCTTCAGCTGTGACCGTATCGGAAACACGGTCTGTATCGGAAGACTTGTTTATATTGGCTTCTTTAGCTGTTTCTGCAGCCTTTTCACCCGTTTCACGTCCGAAAATCTCATTTACAACGCCGTTATATACGTTCATTTCATCAAAGCCAAGGACTTCCGAAACATCAATGTTATGGAATACATTTCCGTATTTGTCGGGAATAACAAGCTTGTTCCAGTTTCTGCCGTCTGTATCAATAATAGCTTCTTTCAGGCTGTCTTCGGTTGTTTTAACTCCCGCAGCAACAAGTCTTTCATACATCATACTTTCAGCTTTTAAAGGTATTCTTATAAGCGAACCCGTAATGACTTTCTTTTTCTTGAAATCAAGCCTGTCTTCTTTTTCCGTTTCATACATATCCCTTGTAAGCATAGGATATTGTCTTTGATTTTTGGCGGTTTTATTCTGCTCATTTTGAGCATCATTTTCTAAGCCCGTCTGCATTGCACTGCCGTTTACATAAGCTTCCAAAATATCTGCGGCAGGTCTGTATTCTTCAAAACTTCTCAAAAAATCAATAACGCCGCCGTCACCATCCCCTATATCCTGCCGCTCGGTTATTTTACTGCCGTCGGGCATATTTACGGTGAATTTCACCTTATCATAGCTCAAAAATCTATTGAATCTGTCTTCACTTCCGTATAACTCAGCTTTGTCCCAAGCGTCCATAGAACCGTAAAAACGAATGGCTGCTTCCTTGCCGTCAGTAAATTCCTTATCGGCTTCACGCATTAACCTGTCAAATTCGGCAACACTGTATGTTTTGCCTTTTTCAAATATATCGTTTTCGGTATATTCGCAGATTATATTCGGCAGATTATTTTCCGCTTCTGTATTAACAAGATTTTCGTTGAGGAAAACCCCTAATTCGCCGGCCATTGCCTTAATTTCGTCACTGATAATATTGTCGGCGAAAACAACAATTCTGTCGGTATCAACCGTGCGGACTGTACAGCCTAACGAAAGTGCAAAGTCCTTCATTTGAAGAATATCATCTTTGTCACCTGAAAAACCAAGAGTGATATTTTCAACAGGTTCTGAAACAGGAGCATTAAGGTCAACTGCACTTTCATCACTCATCAGAGAATATTTTTCTTTGTTCTCCTGTTCTTCCGTCTGTGAAATTTCTTTTTCCTGTGTTCTTTCATTAATAATTTGTCTATATAAGTCAATGAAGCTGTTTAAAATAGTGGAGTGAGTATTTAAAATTTCCGAAACGGAATTTGGACTGCGAAATGAAGTATCAATAGTATCAGCCCATTCTCTGTTTTGGCGTGAAAATCTTAAATCATAGCTTTTATGTTTGACAGTAGAAGCCAAAACATATGAAACTCTTTCAACTCCGAACTGCTCTAATATATTGTCAACAATACCATCGGTAAAGCGTCCTCGGTTTAAAGTGTCAAAATTATTTATTATTATATCACCAAGAGCATTTCTGCATTTGAGGTTTTCTCTGTTTGATACTCTGTATGCGTCCAGCTCGCCGTGTTCACGGGCATAATCTACGGTATTTTTGTAAAGCGGAACATATGTTTTAGAATAAATCTCTAAAAGTCCCTGTCTGAAATTTTGGGCAGTATTTCTGTAATCGGCATTGGTTGTTGTACGCCCCATATTATCCAAAAAATCAAGAAGATTCTGTACGGTGCTGCGTTCATTTAAATACTTTTCCATTTCCTCAGCTGTTGTACTTACAAGGTCTGTTCTGCCTATATCTTTAAGAAGTCCCTGTTCATAACTGTCTAAATTATTTATGAAATCCGACAATCCCGACGCAAGGGCAGCTTTCTTTTCAGTGTATGAAATTTCTTCAATTACAGCCTGTGCCTTTTTGACGTCATTTTCGCTGAAAGCAATGGTTGTAAAGCCTTTCATAATTCTTCCGCTGTATTTAATGCTCGCTTCATCAAAAGCTTTGCCTATTTTCTCTGCAAGGGAATTGGAATAGTCGGCTTCATTATCGAATTTATCATAATGCCTTTTCTGAATATCTCTGTTGGGCGTGTTGCCTATGACGTTGCTCTTAAATTCTGTGGGGAAAGTTTCATCTTTGAATATAACACTGCGTTCATATTTTTTGACCTTATCCTCCATAGATATCATATCGCTTGTTATCTGAATAAGCTGATTTGTGTTTGCCGCCGATAAAATTCTGTCATACTTTATTTCGTCACCGTTCTTGTTCCAGTCTTCCGTAAAAACAACTTTCTGCCTGTCGGCTTCTTTCTGTATTAATTCTTTGTCGGAATCCTTTAAATCATCAACATAATAATTTACAATGCCTTCGTTTGAAATATGGGCTATTGTAAGATAATCGTTGTTTTTCTCTCTTGAAACATCATAGGCTGTAATGCCGTTGCCTAACAAACCGAAATGAATTGAGGATTTTTCCTGCTCATTTTGAACATTATTTTCTTTTTCCGGTTCGGCTTTTTTAATTCTCTCAATTAAGGCTTGTGCTTTTTCAATATCGTTTCCGCTGAAAGTAAGTGTGGTGTTTTTTTCACCGACCCTGCCGCTGAATTTAAGGCCGGCTTCTTCAAAAGCGACGGCTATTTTTTCTGCGGTTACATTGTCAAACTTGCGGTAAGTTTTCCTTGAAATATATTTGTATTCGGTGTTTCCTATTATGCCGTTAGGTGCTGATTTTTCCGATTTTTCTGCGGAATTTTTCTGATTTTTCTTGACAATGCTGCGGCTTTGGTGTATAATAACATTGTAGTCAAGAGAGTTTGTTAATTCGGACAATTGTAGTCCCCATCTTTCAAACAGTTCTTGACTTTTTTGTTTGTCACAAAACAGCATTTTATCATCCGATACCGCTTTTATAAACTGGTTTTTAAAATTTTCTCTGCCGTGTACGCTTGTAATAAAGTTACAGTCTATTGTTTCAGATTCATAGCGTCCTTTTCCGTTAGGCATAATGCTTACAATAACAGGCAGGCCCTCTTTGTCAAATTCTGAAGTAACTACAATTATGCTGTCGTCACGCTTGAGCGAATCATAAATCATTACCGGATTTTCAAGCAATTCAGGCAATTTTTTGATTTGTTCCGCAGTTAATCCGTGTTTATGAACATGTCCCTTTCTTTTTTCCGTTATTGAATCCTTTAAATGTCTTTGTGTATACAGCATAGGCAGCTGCCTGTAGCCGATATCGAGAAGAATCTGAGGCGTCTCACAAACCTTCAGGCTTGTGTAAAAAGGCAGCTCGTTGTTTAATGCCTTGTCAGTCTGTTCCGCAAAATCAGGTTCAGCCTGGGCGGCAGACCGGGGCTGTTCTTTTTCGTTTGAAGCTTCTTTTGTTATGTCGTCGATTAAGGCTTGTGCCTTTTCAATATCATTTCCGCTGAAGGTGAGAGTTGTTGTTTCGTCTCCGACCTTGCCGCTGAATTTAATGCCTGCTGCTTCAAAGGCGGAAGCTATCTTTTCGGCTGTTTCATTGTCAAACTTGCGGTAGGTCTTCTTCGAAATATATTTATAGGTTATGTTGCCTATAATGCCTGTTTTTCTCTCGGATTTCTGTTCTTGCTGTGCTGCTTCTGCGGCTTGCGGCTTAGATTCAGCTTTTTGTTTGGCAGTATTCTGTGACTGAGATGTATTTGTGTAAAGCTCCTTGACTTCCGCCTGTGTCATTTCGCCTGCTTTAAGCTTTTCCATAAGCTCCTGACATTTCTCTGACGTCCCGAAATATAAAATATCGCCGATATCAGCTTTGCCATTTTCCTTAATGACATAACTCTGAATAAAATAAAGGTCTGCTCTGCTTGTAGTTTTTGGGTTGGCTTCCATTTTATATATGTATTCGGACGTAAAAGCTTCTTTTTTCGATACTTCGGTTTCGTCCTTCTCGACTTCCAAATTAGTGGTTCTTGTCAGTCCCAAACGGTAATAATCTACTTTATATCCCTCATCTTTAATATATTTTATAAGGGAAAGAACGTCCAAATTTCCAAGTCTTCTTGTGTGAATTGCGGGAAGACCGTTGTACTCAACATCTGATGCAATTCTGAATCCGTCGGCATCGGTGTATTCAATACGGGGATTATGCAAAATTTCTTCGTTGCCAATAATATAAACAGGCTCGTGATTTTCAAGGGCGGTTTTCAAAGCATTTAATTCGGCGCCGTGGGTATTAACGTACTCTGTAACCTCATCAATAGAGGTATTTACATATTCTTGAGGAATTGAAATTCCCCCTGTATATCTCGACAAAGAAACTCTGTTGTTTTCCGTATCAATATTGGTGACAGTCCAAAGGCGTTCTTGATTTCCGTTGTCGAAAAAAATATTGTCGCCGACGGAAAAAGGCAATGAAGGTTTATCAGCAGAAGGCGTATTAATCAAATTTTGCTCATTCTGCAAACTCTTTTCCCATTCATTGACTTCAATGCCGAAAATACCGTCAAATCTTTCGATATCCGACTTGTTTTCAACTAAAGCTTCTGTATTGTCATCATATAAAAAATAAACCGGCATTCCTTTATCGAAAAGTTCAAGTGCCTTTTCGGTGTTTAGCGGCAGAAGCTCATCGGAGGTATAGCCGTATTTATTTCTGTCAGCAGCCGTTATACTATTATCCGGCATACTTTTCTCAGACAAAACTGTTTCCGCTTTGGATTCTGCGGCATTTATCTTTTCCGTATCACTCTTTACATTTACGGTATACTCGCTGTCGGTCAATATTTTTTCATTTTTGTTTAAAGTAAATTTAGGGAATCCGACCATAGGAGTTTTAACTCCGTTTATTTCCATTTGAGTAAGGTTCAAACCGAGGATCTCCGCCGCTGTTTGGGCTGATTCGCCGTAGATTTCATAAAAATCTCCGACTGGATTTAATACAATTTCTTTGCCGTCAAGCTTTGAAAGCAGATTCCTTAGCCTTTCTTCTTCCCTTATGCCTTCTGTGGAATTTTCCCAGTCGTTAAGGTCTGTGCCGTAATCATCAATCACGGGCATAGTATGCCAGTAATATAAATCCTGTACATAGTCTATAAAATAATTTTTGAAGTATTCAATTTGACCTTTTCCGAAGTCTTCCCAAGTAAAGAATCTTTCAGTACCGCCGTAACTGAAAGCTATACCTTTTTCACTCTCTTTGACAGTTAAGTCAACTGTGCCTAAAGGAGTTCTTACCGTTGATTCATAGCCTAAATATTCTTCAAGGTCAACTGAAATATCTTCGCCGTTTCTGAATCTTTCGGCAAGTTTGGCAGCAGTGGGAGTTACGTTATGCTCCGAATTTTCATAATAATAAAATTCTGCCGCTATATTTATACATTCATTGTAATCTGCCATAGGAGTGAAAATTTCGTCACTTTCTATATAGTTTTTCACATAGATGTAGTTGTCATCAAGCCTTAAAAGCAGCTTGTCAATTTTGTCTCTGTCTTCGGGATATTCTTCCGCTCGCCGTAACAAATCTTTTTTATAGCTGTTCTTTATATAATCAAACTGGCCTTTGCCGAAGTCTTCCCAAGTAAAGAATTGTTCCGTATCTTCATATTTAAACGTAACGCCATCATCGCTTGTTTCTGCAGAAAATTCGATATAGCCCGAATCGAAGCCGTTTTTCGTTTCTTCTTCATCTGTAAGGAAAATGTTTTGAGTGAAAGCGTCTCTCCCGAAGGCTTTTGCAATATCGGAGTATATATCTTCCCCGTTTCTGTATCTTTCGGCAACATCGGCAACACTCTTGTCAACAGTATGCCAAGAATTCTCATAAATGAAAAATTCATCTGCAACGGAATTCATTTCATCAACGGCAAGGTTGGGAGCGAATATTTTATCACTGTCAAAATATCTCCTCATAAAATTATTGCGGAGAGTTCTGCTTTTATATGCCTCGGCCCTTAAAAGGTCATTCCAGTCTTTTATGTTTTCATACAAATCAAAACGCCCGTCCGCTGTTATGGGATAGGCACTTATGTTATAGTCGTTCTTCATTTTTTGAGCAAATTTAATGCCCACTTCGTCATTGTCGGGAGAAACAAGGCAGTTTTCGGCTTTTATGCCGTATCGCTTTATTGTATTCAAGACAGCTTGCTGTTTAAGCCCCGCCATAGACACCAAAAGAGCCGATTCATTTCTGTGTAGATTATAAAAAGATATAGCATCGATGGCCGATTCAAAGAATATTGCGCTTTCGGGCATTTTACCGTTTTTGCCGTTGGGATTAATTACAAAAGTGTTTCCGGTTCTTTCCGTAAGCTCCTTAAATCTTCTTTCCGTGTTTGTTCCGTTGATTTCCGCACCGCTTAAATTGCCTTCTTCGTCAAAAATCTTAAATACGGCATTGCCTTTTGTGTCCTGTGCGACTATGCCGTCGGCGATAAGTTCACTTACAATACTGGGGGATATTCCTCTTGTTTGGGTTAAATAAGCATAAACTCTGTTTGTCTTTGTATCAAGCTGATTGGGAATAGGTTCTTTCGGCGGTTCGGGCTTCGATTCTTTCTTCGGCTGTTCTTGCTGTCTTGGCTGTGCCGCCTGTGCCTGTCTGTTTTGTGTTTGGGATTTGGCGGTATTATGTTCGGATAAATCTTCACTCAGATTATAGCCGTTATAATCCAAAAGACGGGTTACAGAATCCCGAAATGACATACCGTAGTATTTCATACAGAAATCAAGGGCATTACCGCCGATACTTTGTGAATTCCAGTAGAATTTACTGCCGTTTATCCTCATGCTGTCGTGGGTTTTCATTGTGAACTCGTTTGTGCCTACGGGCTTTAAATCCTCACCTTGACGGCTGAGAAAGTCAACAAGATTTGTTTCTCTGGCAATTTGAATTTCGTTGTGAGTGAAGGATCTGTGTTTCGGCTTCGGTTTTTGTTTTGAAGACCTTGCAATTTCCTGCCGGTTTGATTTGCCGCCGTTACTGCGAGCCTGAACGGCAGACTGCGGAATCGTTTCTTCCTCAACGATACGTTCTTCCGTTCTTTTCATATCTTTTATTATGTTTTCATACTCACGGACGCTTCTTTCAATCTCCTTCAAAATATCCTTTGCCGGAGAAATTATGCTGTTTTCGGCCAATTCTAAATTGTCCTTAAAAATGACGTTATAAAACATATTTCCGGTATCGATATCATTTGTGTCTATTCCGCAGCGGGTATAAACAATAAGCTTAATACTGTTTGCCTGAAAGCTTTGACCGGCCGCCCAATTTTTGGCAAATTCACTGTTTTTAACGAACCTTGAAATTCTTTCGTCAATCATAGCTTTAAAATCCTGTTCCGAAACATTCATATTTTTTGCCAGAACGGAATTAAACCCGGCTGTATCGTAAGGCTTCCAAATATTTATTGCCGAATCCGTTTCGGAAATATCATATACATCAACTAATTTTCCGTTTTTTATTATGGATATTCCGGCGGCATTTTCTTTTATATTTGCGCCCAGTCGCTTCCACTGTTCCGCAGAGGCACAGGCCGTCAAATTTGCAAGAATTATGCCGTCGGGGCCTTTTCTTGCCTTATGACTGAGAGCATAAAGGGAAATCTGATTTTCAAAATCATATTTATACAAGAAAGCAGAAGATTTCAAGAAGCCTATCCATTTGTTTTTGTCGCTGAACATAGTTTCCTTTGAAGTCTCCGTCAGCAGCCGGACTTCTTCTAAATTATATTTTGGCATATAATCAATCCTTTCTGTTTGTCAAAAATAAAAAAAGACAGCCGATAATAAAATCAACTGTCTAAACAACGGGTTTCGATATTTAAGGTTTACAGCATTTTATGCTCCGTATCCAACAATTTGGTTCTTTCAGGAACCACAAAAATTAAATCGTGCTGAATAACCTCACGCACTCTGTTTCTTATGCTGTTTACTCTGCCGACCCAGCCAAGCTGGTCACGCATTTTAAGCTCTTCGGTAACACCCTCAAGCTTTTTATATTCTTCTGTGAGCCGCTCCTCCGTTTCTTTTGCCTGTTTGTCAATATCAATCAAATGGAACTGAAGCCTGCCTGTGTTTCTCAAAAATATGTAATAGTCTTCGTCCAAAACATCCTTAAGAAATTCTTTTCGGGCCTTTCCATACCAATATGACAAGGGATAATCATAGTCGGGTTTAGGCAGCGGCTTCGGTTCTTCATCGTCCGAGCCGTCGCCGAAGGTGCCGAAAAGAATACCGTCTACAACAACAGGCTCATCGCCGCTGCTGAGCTTTTCGATATCGTCGAGAAGCTGATTATATTCTTCGTCATCCATGCTGAATGCTCTTTCCTCAATTTCTCCGGGTTCAAGGGGTTTTAATTCTCTCATATCAGTTACCTCCGTTCTGTTCTACCGCATCGGCTTGTGATTCCTGTTCTGCTTTTTCCGCCGCTTCCATTTCGGCACGTATTGAAGCCTGCTCCGCTTCTATCTCCTTAATCTGTTCATCTGTGAGGGGAGCTTCCGACTTATCCCAGGAATAGGGCTTTGAATCCTTAAGGTCTGCATATTTTTCCTGTTCTTTGGCAAATTCTTCTTCGGAAAGGCCTGTTTTCTGCCTTACTTCTTCCCATACGGAATCGGGAATACTGTACATATGCCAAGAGCCTGTTTCCTCGTCATATTCCCAACCTTCGCCGTAGGCTTCGGCTTCAGAGGAGATTTCTGCCGTTGTTGTCTCCGCCGAAGCTTCGGAAATCTCCGTTACTTCGGTATCGGCTGTTTCCGATTCCGATATCAATTCTGTTGTATCGGCGGTTTCCGTTTCGGTTGTTGTTTCCGTCGTTTCTGTTTCGGAACTGCTTTTCCTGCCGCCGCAGGCTGTAAAAACCACAGCCGACAGCAAGAGCGTTCCTGCAATTAATAAGCTTTTCTTTTTCATAAGTACCGTCCTTTCTTATTTTTACATCATTTAAATATTTCACTTGTATTGTTTTGCGCCGCTATATCCACTGTGTACCAGTTGAAATTAACATAAACCTCCGCCCATTCGTGACTGCCGCTGTCATTTACAACCAGATGGCAGGGTATTTTAAGTATATCGCAAACAGCCTTGTAACCCTGTGACATTGACATACATCTTCCTTCTTTTTTTGTGAATAGAGAATATGTATCATTGTAATTGTTGTTGTATGAATATGTATAATTGCCGCAAAAATAGCTGTAAAGTATTTTTGCCTTGTCAACAGGGCTGTCCTTTCCGAATGAATTTATATATGCCGCAATGTCTTCGGCTGCGGCGACCACTTCCCTCCGCTGAATATTTACAGTATCGGCATCACAAGAGTAGTCGGGACGAATCTCGGTAAGTTTGCCGTCATCGGTATAAAAATATGTAAAATCCGTGCATACATACCACAAATCCCAGTTTCCTGTCCTTATTGAAAAGAATATGTCACTTAAATCGGCTGAATCAGCTAATGTGAAATCATATGCTGTTAAATCTATGGATTCCTCACAATTTTCAACACCGTTTAAAATAACGGCATACAGCTGATTATTGTAATCAGCCGACGCATATACGTTACTGCCGCATAAAGAAGCGGCGAAAAACACACAAATTGCCGTAAATAAAGCGGCTTTGCTTTTTAAACTAAAAACATTTGTCATATTGATAACCTCCTCGTATGCGGATTTATTTGTTGTTTTATGATAATAATTTGTTTTTTTCAAGAAGCTTTATAATGTACTCCTGCATTTCCTTTTTTCCGTAATTTTCGGGAAAATACTTTTTTATCTCTGAACCGAAGCTTAATGAAACGGCCTTGTCGGCTGATTCCGTAAGAATTGCTTCGGCAGATTCCTTTGTCAGTTTCCCGTTTTCACTGTATTCTCTCAGGCGCTTCGCTTGTTTTATGGAAGGGTATGCCCCAAAAGAAGAAATAATATTTTCTATAATATTCTGGCCTTCAATGGGTATATAGGAAAGCTCCGTACCAACACTAACGGGAATCTTTTTACTGTCAACAAGGCTTAAAAGGTTTTCGGAAAGAAGTGTCAGACGTATAAACCTCTGAATTGTAGCACGGCTTTCCCCAACTTCCTTCGCAAGAAATTCAACCGACGGCTTTGCTTGCTCAATTTGAGCATCATTTTTTGAACGGCGGCCCGCTTTTCTTTTCATAGCTTCAAGCCGCATTTTATATGAGTAAGCTTTTTCGGAGGGCAGAAGCTCCTCTCGCTGAATATTGCTGTCTACCATAATTATTGTGGCTTCTTCATCTGAAAGGTCTTTCACAAATGCAGGAATTGTTTCAAGCCCTGCAAGCTCACAGGCGTGTTTCCGCCTGTGGCCGCTTATAAGCTCGTAACCGCCGCACTCAAGAGGGCGAACAATGGCCGGGTTTAAAACTCCGTTTTCCTTTATGCTTTCCACAAGCTCATCCATTTTTTCATCGTCAATGACCTTGAAAGGGTGGTTTTTGAAGGTAAAAAGCTCGTTAAGCCTTATTTCTGTTTTCGTTTCGGTATTTGTACTGCCGAACAAACTGTCAAAGCTGTTCAGTCTTATTTTTTCAGCCGCTCTCATTTTCAGCCCTCCCCAATGATTGTTTTAGCAAGATTTTTATAAGCATTTGAAATCTTTGAATTTTTGGCATATTCAAATATGCTTTTGCCGTCTACGGCGGCTTCTTCCTGTCTTACACTTCTCGGAACAACATCATCAAAAATGTTAATCTGCCTGCCATAGGCTTCCTTAAGCATTTTTATTATATCCTTCGAAAAATTTGTGCGGCTGTCAACCATCGTAAGAAGAATTCCTTCTATGGAAATCTTTGGATTCAACTGCCGTTTTACGGTGCCTATGGTTTTTATAAGCTCCTGCAGACCCTTGACAGGCAAATAGGAAGCCTGCACGGGAATCAGAACGGAATCGGCGGCTGTCAGTGCATTAACTGTTATCATTCCCAAAGAAGGCATACAGTCAATTATTATGTAATCATAACCGCTTTTCAGTGTGCTTAAATACCGCTTTAAAAGGCTTTCACGGCTGAAAAAATTAATCATCTGTACTTCAAGCGATGATAAGTCAATATTGGCAGGAATTAAGTCTACGCCTTCATTATGGCTTAAAATGCCTTTTTTGCCTATTTCTTTTCCGTCGGCGGTATCTGCCAGCACATCGGCAAGAGTATAATCCATTTCGTCAGGCTCCGAAAAGCCGAGACTGACCGTCAGACTGCCCTGCGAATCTGCATCTATAAGCAAAACCTTTTTTTCCAAACGGGCAAGGCCGATTCCCAAATTTGCAGTTGTAGTTGTCTTTCCGACACCGCCTTTTTGATTTGCAATCGCTATTACTTTACACATATTCTGTTTCCTCCTTTTGATAACACTGCCCATTATAAAAATTCTGTTTATCGGGCAAAAATAATAAAAAATAAAACCGTAACATTTTATAATATCTCAAAGCTTAATTTTTGTCATTGTTCCAAAGTTGTTTGAAAGTTGTGAAAAAATCTTCGTTAAAAATGCCTTCGTAACTTCCGTGGCGGGGCAGGCTTAAATTTTGTAGCCTGCAAATTTCATATGATACATATCAAGACTTTTTCCGAGTATCCCGTATTCAAGCCCCTTATAATGAGTAGGTTCTGTATATCCTGCCTTCAAAGCGTTTTCCTTGTTGCGGAATACCTTTTCGATTTTTACCTTGCAAAATCTCGGTGTATCTACCCAATCACCTTTTTTCATTCTGATTACCTCCTTGAAAAATTATATTGCATTGTCAAAATTGTCTGTTGCCAGTGCCAAGTTTCTTAAAGCTTCTTCCTGTCCATCGATTTTATAATATTCTTCCGCCAAGTTCAGTGCCTTGAACGTCAGTCCTTCTTTAACAAGATACTCAATCAAGTTTTCAAGACAGCAAGACCGCCTGCCGTTGTGTGCAGCACACAATTCTTGAAGTTCCTGTATAATTTGGGCTTGTCTGTCAGCTAATTTTCCTATTTCACGGTTCCAATTTACATATGCTGTTTTCAGCTGTGCTTTTGTCATAAATTTATATTATCCTTTCTCCTGTCATAGCCTTACGGCGTAAGTTACTTAATTCTGAAGTGGGAAAATCAGAACTTCCAATCTAAATTGTCAAATTCACCGGCATATAACCGTTCAAAAGTTTCACAGACTTTTTCTGCGTCTTGCATTGAACGGAAATCCATTTTTCCTATAACTCCGTTACTCTTATATAATTCGAAGCGGTAATCACCGGATTCTTTACTATTCGTAAATACTGCTATCCTTCTTTTTTCATTTTCACAGACCCACTCAATTTCTTTTATGTGTTCTAACCATTCGGGATTATCTTTAAAGCCCTTCGTTAAAATTTTGGCCGCTTCAGGCGATAAGTTTTTAAATTCGGCAGATTCATATGCTCTCCACTTAATCAGCATTGTGTTATTGTATATTTTTTTCATTGCGTCCTCCTCCTTGTAAATTTTATTTTCTATGTTCATTATACTATATACGTAACTATATAGC
>JAJQCI010000079.1:0-11614 GCA_021202835.1 Clostridiales bacterium
TTAAAATTGCCAAAATTCTGCTTTCGCCTTTTATTATTGCTCCCATAACCTCAGCCTCTATATGGAAGCGGACAAAGCTGCCGTCTGCCGTCATAACGGTCAGATTTCCGCTTATGCTTCTGTCGCCCCGTTTATAGCTTCTTATCATAGCCTCAAGCTCTTTGTGGCTGTGAGGGCTTATAAGTCTTTCTCTTACGCTGGCCTTAAAACAGTCCTGGGCTGTTATAACATAGCCGAGCCTTTCCTTTAGATTGTCGGTTACAAAAAGCTCTCTGTCATGAAGATTCAGCTCAAAAACATAATATGACGAAGCTCTTGAAATAAGATCAAGCCGTTTGGACAAAAACGCCGCCCTGCTTTGAGTCTCGGCCAAATCGTCTATTGGATAAAGAAGTGAAATAATTTGTTCCGTTTTTAAGTTCTTCGTCATTTCGTCTGAATACCACATTGTTTTTTTGCTCTTTGTGATAATTCTGAAAGAAATCTTCCTCCGTGTTTCGCTTGAATTATAGAAATCTTCAAATTCTCTGAAAACCCTTGTTCTGTCTTCGTTATATATAAGATATTCGAAACGGTTTTTAAAAAGTGATTCTATCTCCGCTACGGAATAGCCGAAAGCGTTGTTTAAAGCCCTTGAGCTGTATGAAATATTTCCCGGCCTTGTATACCCGTGCTGAATATAGGTTATTTTCAAGGCACGGCTTGCATCGGCAAACCTTTCAAGCTGACCCAAAACGCTTATGTTTGATTTCTTAAAGAACAGAACCGAAAATATTATAACCGCCAGCATAATCGCCATAAAGACAACAAACGTCAGCGCGACACAGGAAAAATACCCTAAGAGAACGCTGCGGTAGCCCGAGTCGGTTAAAACGGAAATAAGAACATAGTCATTTATTTTAAGGGGATAAACCTGAATTCTGACCCCTTCTCCGTCTATGGAGTCTCTTAAAAACACGGGGGTGTTTTCACCGGCCGCCCTGTGATATTTTTCTATGTTTTCCTTTGAAAGGATATTCCCTATATTGCCCTTGTCTTCTATAAAATTATAATCTTCGGCGAGTATGGCGCCCTCTTTGCTTACAATGGCATAGTTTGTATATTCGGAAGAAAAAAACACATCGGCCAGCCCCGACACAGTATCCGTCAGGCAGACCCCTCCCACAACAACACTGCCCTTATAAACAGGCGCCCCGTAGAGAAAACAGTCTGTGTCGTTAAAAACAAATTTTTCACACTTTACAACATTCCCCTCAAGAACCTTGTTAAAGCATTCTGCCCCTCTTACATCAAGCTCCTGGTTTTCAGTGGTGTAAAAAACCCCCTCTCGGCTTAAAATTCCCAGCATATAACAGTCAATATCATTTTTTGCTTCTTTAAGCCTGCTTAAAATATAGCTTTGGTTTTCATCCTCCACAAAATAAGACACGGCCGAAAGGGCGTTAATGTTTGCGCTTATATGTTCCTCAATGTCATAAGCGGCTCTCTCACTGTCTCTGTATAATTCGTTTAAGATTTTTCTGTTAAGAACCAAACTGCAGATTGAAAAAAACAGACACACAGCACGGCCATTAAAACAACCGCACCGAAAGAAAGAAACAAATATCTTTTATATACGCTTCTGTAGTCCTTATTTTTACTGTATATTTTCATAATCTTAATCCCTTCCATGACATAAAAACACCACAACAACATTATATCAAACTTTTGATAAGATTTCAATATATTTTGCAAACTTATACTTGAAAAAACTCTTCTGATTATGTAAAATATACGTAACACCTCAGCAGGGCGCTTACGCCCGTGCAGGCTGCACGGCTGAACTGTTACAAACACTTTAAGAAAGGACGGGCATAGGAATATATGAAACAGGTTGATATAATAGTGCCCTGCTATAACGAAACAGAAGTTATAAATATGTTTTATAATGAATGCAAAAAGGTTACCGATAAAATAGAGGGCTATAAAATAAATTATATATTTATAGACGACGGCTCAAGTGACAATACTCTTGAAAAGCTTAAAAAAATAGCCGAAAACCCGGACGCCGACTATATTTCCTTTTCCAGAAATTTCGGAAAAGAGGCGGCTATGTTTTCCGGCCTTAAAAATTCAAAGGGCGATATGGTTGTTTTAATGGACGCCGACCTTCAGCATCCCCCCGCTCTTCTGCCGGAGATGATAAAGGGCATAGAAGAGGGCTACGACTGTACGGCCACCTACAGAGCTACCCGTGACGGCGACCCCTATTTAAGAACTCTTTTTACAAACAGATTTTACAAGCTTGTAAACAAAATTTCCGACGTGAATATGCCTAACGGCGCCGGCGACTTCAGAATGATGAACAGAAAGATGGTAAACGCCGTTGTTGCAATGAGCGAGGTTCAGAGGTTTTCAAAGGGGATTTTCAGCTGGGTGGGTTTTAAAACAAAGTGGATATCCTTTGAAGACGCCGAGCGTGCCGCAGGCCAGACAAAGTGGAATTTTTGGAAGCTTTTCATATATGCCGTAGACGGCATAACCGCCTTTTCAACGGCCCCCTTAAGGCTGGCTTCCGTTGTGGGCTCATTTATTTCATTTTCGGCCTTTGTCTATCTCTTTTATGTGGTTTTAAAAACAATAATACACGGCAAAGACTTCCCCGGCTATGCCACTGTAGTTGCCCTTATTCTGTTTATAGGCGGCTTTATAATTTTAAGCTGCGGAATTCTGGGGGAATACGTTGCCAAAATATATATGGAGGTTAAAAACCGGCCCGTATATTTAATAGGCGAAACAAGCCTTAAAAACCCAAAGGAAGGATATGATAAAAATGGAGGGGATTAAAAAGCTTTACAGAAGCGAGGTTATACGTTATCTTTTTTTCGGCGGCTTAACTACCGTCGTAGGCGTAGGCACATACTGGCTTTTTTCAAACGCTCTTTCTGTGGACGGTGAAATCACTCCTCTAGCCGTTCAGCTGGCGAATTTTCTTTCCTGGATTTTGGCTGTGGCCTTTGCTTATATAACAAACAAGCTTTTCGTGTTTGAATCAAAGTCGTTTAAGCCCTCATTTCTTGTAAGGGAAGCCGGCGCCTTTGTTTCGGCCAGAGTTTTTTCCCTTGTCGTTGAGGCTTTGTGGATTTTTGTTACAACCCTTTTGGGGCTTAACGATAAAATCGCCAAAATAATAGGACAGTTTTTTGTTGTTGTAATAAATTATGTTTTAAGTAAACTCTTTATATTTAAAAAGGAGAAGTAAAATGCAGAAAAATAAGGAAACCAAAAGCTTGGGCGAGCTTCTTTACGAATGGAGATATATATTCCTTACGTTCATTTTAGCCGCCCTTATAATGAACATTGTTTATATTTTAAGAGAAATCTACCCCTACGGCCCAAACACAATTCTGAAGGTAGACCTTTATCATCAATACGGCCCTTACCATGAGGAGTTCCGCTACAGAATTTTAAACGGAAAAAGCCTTTTCTACAGCTGGGAAGGGGGCTTAGGCAAAAATTTCGTTGCTCAGGCGGCCTATTACACAGCCAGCCCGGTAAGTCTTCTTATGCTTCTTTTCCCACAGTACAATATGCCGGAGGCTATGGCCTTCTTCATACTCATAAAAATAGCCTTCGCAGGAGCCTTCTGCGGAATTTACCTTAAGAAAACCTACGGCAAAAACGACCTTTCAATAGTTTTCTTTTCCCTTATGTATGCCTTTATGTCATTTATGACCGGCTTCTATTGGAATGTTATGTGGCTTGACGCCGTTGCCCTCTTCCCCATAGTGGCTCTGGGCATAGAAAGCATTGTCAAAGAGGGAAAATTCAAAACCTACGCCATATCTCTCGCCCTTGTCATTTTCATAAACTTCTATATCGCCTTTATGGCTTGTGTTTTTGCGGCCCTTTACTATCTTGTGGTTCTTTTTTCAAACTACGATATAAAGAAAAATTTTAAAACCGTCATAAACAGAACTCTCCTTTTTGCGGTTATGTCGCTTTTGGCAGGCGGTATGGCTATGGTTCTTATGCTACCTACGGCAATAGCTCTTTCGGAAACGGCCACCAGTGAAACCTCCTTCCCCAAGTTTGATGTGTATATGAATATTCTTCATCTTTTGTCAAACCATTTCATAGGAGCAAGACCCGTTGTTTTGGGACGAAACGAAGACCTTCCCAACATCTACACCGGTCTGCTTACGGTTATGCTTCTTCCCTAATATTCTATGGATAAAACAACAAAGAAGAGGGAGAAGGTTCTCTACTCAGCTCTTCTTGTGTTTATGCTTCTTTGCTGCTGCATAAAACCCTTAGACTTCCTTATCCACGGTATGCACTTCCCCTCGAACCTGCCCCACCGTTTCACGTTCATTTACAGCTTTGTCCTTCTGATAATGGCCTACAGAGCTTTCTTAAGTTTCAGGGAGGATAGAAGGCTTAAATTCGAATATCTTTTCGTAATCTGCGCTGTTTATATTGTTTGGATGTGCATTACGGAGTTCTGCTTTGTGTCGGTTTATGACAAAATAGAGAGAACCCTGACCAACACAGACATAATAATAAACATCTGCGCAATGGCGGTCTATACGTTAATTCTTTATTTTTACAAGGGCGCTAAAAAGGCTTCTCTTACGCCGGTTTACGCCGTTCTTCTGGTCTGTATATTCGCCGAAATGCTTTTCGGCTCTTATACCGGCCTTGACAGAACAACCGACAGAACAGCCTATGTGAAATATATCGACCCGGGTACGGCCGTGGCGGAATATGAAGCCGAAAATTCGGATGAATTTTACAGAACGGAATACAGGCGCTTTACGGCTATAAATGACGCCGCTCTTTATCACTATCCCGGTTTTTCACAGTTCTCATCAATGGCTCCCGGCGACACAACGGCTCTTATAAGAAGCTTAGGCATAGCCGCAACCTCAAACTCACACCGCTATTATGACCCGACTGCCCTTGTTGACGCTATGTTCAGCATGAAGTATATTATGAACAAAGACGGAACAATATCAAGCGACAGATATGACTATGTGGATACCTGGGAAACAACCCTCTCCGACGGAACAACCTCGTCTGTTTCACTTTATGAAAACAAATACTGGCTGCCTCTGGGCTTTATGGTAAGCTCCGACATTGAAAACTGGGAGGCGGAGGACAGCATACAGCCCTTCGAAATCCAAAACGAATTTGTTCATAAGGCGGCAGGTGTAGACGAGGATATGTTTACAATGACGGAGATTGATGATTTCAGCTATGAAAACCTGAGAATCACAAAGGCTCTGGGAGATGACGGAGAATATGAAGCCATAGACGCCGACGCCCCGGCCTATCAAACCGGTGACAGCGAAAATATCGACCTCAAATATGAGCTTACAAACGCCGCCGACTTAAACGCCGTTCCCTCCGCATCGGCAAGCGTAAAATTCACAGAGTCCGCCTATGTTTATTTCTATGTAGACGCCGGCAACACAAAGCGTGTTTTATATAACATTGACGGCGGCGGCAAAAACGACAGAGAGCTTTCAACCGGCCGAAGCCTTTTCGATGTAGGTCAGGTTAACGCAGGCCAAACCCTCAATATATCCTTCGAACTTACAAACAGAGGTGAATTCGAAAAAACCTACAGAACATCAGGCGATATAAAAATTTATGTTGCAAAATATAACGAAGATGTTTTTATTAAGGCTTATGACAAGCTTTCGGAAAATCCCCTTATCGTTCCCGTTCCCGAAGACGACACGGTTGTAGACGGTGTTGTAACAGCCGATTATGACGGCGTTCTCTACACATCAATTCCCTACGACAAGGGCTGGAGCCTTACCGTAGACGGAAACGACGCCGAATATATAGGCATAGGAAACAACGGTCTTATAGGCGTTCGCCTTACAGAAGGAACACACGAAATAAGGTTTAAATATACCCCCCGAGGCTTCTGGCCCGGTTTGGCGGTCAGCGCAGTAAGCATAGCCCTCTTCGTGTTCATATGCATAAAAACATCAAAGAAAAATAAAACCGGGGTATAAGCCCCGAAAAACCGTCCTCCTTTCCGCTGAGGGCGGCTTTTTATGCAGCAGCTCAGCCGTGCCCTGCTGAACCGTTGTGTTTTTATGTATATTTAAGAAATATAAGTCAATATTAATATTATGAAAAAAAGATTTTTAATTTACGGATTTACGGGAATAATTATGGAAACACTGTGGACGGGCTTAAACTCTCTCATAAGCGGTCACTTAAGCCTTATGACCCATACCTCTCTTTGGATGGTCTTAATTTACGGCCTTATGGTGTTTAACGAGCCGGTGTTTATGCTTTTTAAGAAGAAGCCCCTTTGGCTTCGGGGTTTGGTCTACACACTTATAATCTTTTCCGTTGAATATTTAAGCGGAAGATTTTTAAAAGCACTTGGTGTCTGCCCATGGAGCTACTCTCCCGAGCGAAGCATAAACGGCCTAATAATGCCGGCCTATGCGCCCCTTTGGTTCGGAGCAGGGCTTTTTTATGAAAAACTGTTTTTCTCCCTCAAATAGGGGCGGAACTTCTCCGTCCTTATTTTTCTGCGTGTTTCAGACCGGAAGACAGCAATATATTATTAAAAAAACTAAAAATTGTTTATTGTTTTGGTTTTATGTGCTATAATTAAATTAATTAAGCAGACCGGAGGTGACATAGTTGTGCATAAGATATGAAATATTAAGGCTTCTTATGGAAGATGGGGGCTTTATTTCAGGCAGTGATATAGGAAAGAAATTCAATATGACAAGGGCGGCTGTTTGGAAGCATATAGACAGGCTTAAAAAGGAAGGCTATATAATCAGGTCGGTCGAAAACAGAGGCTACTGTTATATGGGAAGAACCGACATTATAAACGGTGAAGAGCTTAAAAGACAGCTTAAAACGGATTTTACAGGCAAAGAACTTTATTATTACAGGAGTGTAGGCTCCACAAACGACAAGGCTAAGGAGCTTGCCGAAGAGGGCTGTTCCGACGGAACGGTTGTTATTGCCGAGGAGCAGTTTAAGGGCAGGGGCCGCCGGGGCAGAAGCTGGAATTCGGAAACCGGCTCGGCGGTAGCTGTGAGCATACTTTTAAGGCCCGGTTTTCCTCCCGAATATGCGCCGAATCTTACGCTTATTTTAGGTATGGCGGTAAACAAAACCGTGAGAGCTTTGGGCTGTGAAAGCTTTATAAAATGGCCCAACGACATTGTTGCAGGCGGCAGGAAGCTATGCGGAATTTTAGTTGAAATGGCAACAGAGGAAAGGGAAATAAAATATGTTGTCTGCGGAGTGGGCATAAATGTTTCAAACAAAGATTTTCCCGATGAAATCAAGGAAACCGCCACCTCTGTTTTTATCGAAACGGGAAAAGAATTTTTAAGGCAGGATGTTATAAGGTCTGTTTTGGAAAATTTCGAAGTATATTATAAGGAATATGAAAAGAGCGGCTTCGAAGCCTTTAGGGAAAGATATAACAGCGAATGTATTAATATAGGCAGAGAGCTCAAAGCCATCTTCAGAGACAGCGAGATTATAGGCGTCGGTGTGGGTGTAAACGACATGGGAGAGCTTATTATAAGAGAAAAAGACGGAAAAGAAAGGACGCTTCGCTCAGGCGAGGTGTCTGTGAGAGGTGTTTATTAAATGATAACAGCAGACGAAAGAGAATACGGAAAATCGGTTATTTGCGCCGCAAGCGTATATAAACAGAAATATTTTTTTAATGACAAATATTCGGGTTTGCCGGAGGAAATAAAAAAAGAAATAAGAGTAAAGGTTGTTACACTTGCGGAAAAGCTTCACTGCATATTTATAATGGGTTTTTATGACGACGGAGAGATTTATTTTGAAACAAGGGCAGAGGAAGGAGACTTCGCCTTTGACGAAATAGGGGCGGCTTTGGAGGCCGAGCGGCTTAAGAGAAGCGAAAGAGAGCTTATTTCCCGGCTGGGAGTTTGGTACACTGTTTTTAAGTCGGGTAAAGCCTTATGAAAATAGGAAATGTAACTGCAGACGGAAATATTTTTTTGGCCCCTATGGCAGGTGTAACCGACAAGGTTTTCAGAAATCTATGCAGAGAGCAGGGCGCCGCCCTGAGCTATACCGAAATGGTAAGCGGCAAGGGGCTTATGTATAACAGCAAAAACACAGAGAGTCTTCTTGAAAGGGGCGAAAGCGAAGTGCCCTACGCCGTTCAGCTTTTCGGCTCTGAGCCTGAAATTTTAAGCGAAGCTATGAAAAGGCTTGAACAGCAGGGCGTGGAGATTTTCGATATAAATATGGGCTGCCCTGCGCCTAAAATAGTAAAAAACGGTGAGGGAAGCGCCCTTATGGATAAGCCCCTTCTTGTGGGAGAGATAGTAAAAAAATGTGCCGAAGGGGTCAAGGCTCCCGTTACGGTAAAAATAAGAAAGGGCTTTCACAGTGAAAATGCCGTTGAAATTGCCCGAATATGCGAGGAAAGCGGAGCCGCCGCAATAGCCCTTCACGGAAGAACGAGGGATGAGTTTTACAGCGGAGCCGCCGATTGGAAAATTATAAAACAGGTTAAGGAGGCGGTTAAAATTCCCGTTATAGGAAACGGCGACGTGACAAGCGGTGAGAGGGCGGCGGCTATGCTTAACGAAACAGGGTGCGACGCTGTTATGGTCGGCCGGGGAGCTATGGGGAACCCCTTTGTTTTCAGGGAAATAAATGAATATTTAAAAACAGGAGCGAAGCACCCTAAGCCCACATTTGAGGAAAGGCTTAATATGGCGCTTAAGCATATGGAGCTTCTGGCCGAATATAAGGGCGAGCGGACAGCCGTCAGAGAGATGCGCAGTCACTTAAGCTGGTATATAAAGGGGCTTAAAGGCGCCGCATCAGCACGAACGGAAATAAACAGAGCCGAAACCCGGTCTGAAATGAGGGACATTTTAAAAAGGCTGTTTTCGGAATAATAATTAAGGAGAGTGAAACAGGTGGGTAAATATTTTATAAACGGTGTTCAGAGAGAATTTAAAGAGGGAGCAAAATATATCGATATTGCAAGGGAAATACAGGGGGAATATGCCCATGACATTATGCTTTTCGACGTCGGAGGAAAGCTGAGGGAGTTAAGCCAGCCTGTTTCTGACGGAGCAAGGCTTAAGGCAATAACCTCAGCCGACAAAATCGGTATGGACTGTTACAGGCGAAGCTGTGTTTTTATGCTTATGAAAGCCGTTTACAACACGGCAGGTCTTGACAAAATAGAAAAGGTTAAGGTTCTTTATAATATGGGAACAAGCCTTTATATTGAAATTTTGGGAGACGTTATAGTAGATAAGGAGTTCGCCGAAAAAGCTGAAAGCCTTATGAGAAAATATGTTGAAAGCGATATTCCCGTTAAAAAGAAGGCTATGGCTACCGACGATGCCGTTTCCCTTTTCGAAAAATATAAAATGAATGACAAAAAGACTCTTCTTGAGTTCAGAAGCTCGTCTATGGTAAATATTTACAGCATAGGCAAATTTGACGACTATTATTTCGGAGCTATGGTTTATTCAACGGGCTTTTTGAAATATTTCAGCCTTTCGCCCTATGAAGGAGGGCTTCTTTTGAACCTTCCCGATGTAAAGAATCCCGAAAAGGCCTTGGAATTTAAGCCTATGCCCAAAATTTTCAAAACCCTTAAGGAATCTACGGCGAATTTAAGAAAAATGGGGGTTGAAACCGTAGGGGCTTTAAACAGGAAAATCGTCAAGGGAGAGCTTGAAGAAATTATTGTTACTCAGGAAACTCTTATGGAGAGGAAAATTGCGGAAATTGCCGATATGATAGAAGAAAGGGGAAAGTGCCGCTTTGTGCTTATTGCCGGGCCGTCCTCTTCGGGAAAGACAACCTTTTCAAGAAGGCTTTCAATTCAGCTTACCGCTTTGGGACGCCGTCCCCACCCTATTTCACTTGACGACTATTTCATAAACTATGATGAAATGCCCCTTGATGAAAACGGCGACCCTGACAGAGAAAACATAGGCGCCCTAGATCTTAAGCTTTTTGCAAGTGATATGGGAAAGCTTTTAAAGGGCGAAAAAATCGAACTGCCCCACTATAATTTTAAAACCAGAAGGCGTGAATATAACGGCAGATTTGTCAGAATGAGAGAAAATGATATTTTCGTTATTGAGGGTATTCACGGCTTAAACGATCAGCTTTCATGCAGTATGCCCGAGGAAACAAAGTTTAAAATTTATGTGAGCCCCATAACTCAGCTTAACATAGACGAAAGAAACAGAGTTCCCACAACAGACGGCAGACTTATAAGGCGAATAGTGAGAGATTCCAGAACGAGAAACACAGACGCCAGAACTACAATTTCTTGGTGGCCCGGAGTAAGAAAGGGCGAAGAAAAAAATATATTCCCATATCAGGAAAGTGCCGATGTTATTTTTAATTCATCCTTGGTATATGAGCTTTCAGCCCTTAAGCTTTTGGCCGAACCCCTTTTGTATGCCGTGCCTAAAGACTGCCCCGAATATTTGGAGGCAAAGCGGCTTCTTAAGTTTTTCAACTATGTTCTGGCTACCGACAGCGGCAATATACCGGCCACATCTCTTGTCAGGGAATTTATAGGGGGAAGCTGTTTTGATGCAACGTAATAAAACGGTTTTGATAACAGGTTCGTCAAGAGGCATAGGCAGGGCTGCTGCCCTTGCCTTTGCCGCCGACGGATATAATGTTATTCTCAACTGCGTTAAAAATAAAACCGAAATGGAAAAAACGGCGGAGGAAATAAGGCGGATGGGGGGCAAAGTCTCCGGCTTCTGCTGTGATGTTTCCGACTGTAAGGCTGTTGAAGAAATGTTTGACAAAATAAATAAAAGCTTCGGCGGCGTGGAGGTTCTCGTAAACAACGCCGGTGTAAGCTTTTACGGCCTTTTTCAGGATATGACGGAGGAAGAGCGCCGAAAGGTTATAGGTATTAATCTTATGGGCGTGTTTAATGTGACAGGCTGTGTTCTGCCATATATGATTTCAAATAAAAAGGGAGCTATTATAAACATTTCTTCTATTTGGGGAAATGTCGGGGGCTCCTGCGAGGCGGTTTATTCGGCTTCAAAGGGTGGAGTAAACGCCTTTACGAGGGCGCTGGGCAAGGAGCTGGGCCCCTGCGGAATAAGAGTAAACGCCGTGAGCTGCGGCTGTATAAACACGGATATGAACAATAACCTAAGCCCCGAGGAAAAGGCGGCCTTGGCCGGCGAAATACCCCTTATGCGCTTCGGCGAAGCCGGTGAGATAGCCAAGCTTGTACTATTTTTGGCTTCGGAAGCCGCTTCATATATAAACGGACAAATTATAACCGCCGACGGAGGATTTTTGTAACCGAATTTCCCTTTTCGACATAGTATGTACTATGAAAAGACGAAGGGAGGAAAATCGGAATGTCAGAGTGTTCATTCATTGACAGCATAAGAAGATTTATAGGCCAGACTGTAACAGTATTCACAACAAGCGGCGGCCTTTCCGGCGAAGGCTTTACAGGAGTTCTTGCCTCGGTAAGTGACTGCTCCGTTAAGCTTATTACGGATATAGGCGAAGCGCCGGCCTGCCCCGTCGGAAGCGAATGCAGCGGAAGATGCGCTCCGAGGGGAGGCTGCCGCTGTTC
>JAJQCI010000079.1:11624-19006 GCA_021202835.1 Clostridiales bacterium
GTGTTACGGAAATACCAATCTGTAAGATTGCCGGCTTCACCCACAACGCAATTTAATTAAAACGTCCGTTCTCATAAAATAATATATTTACAGAAGCAAAAAAATATACCTGTCAGGCAGTTATTATGCCGGCAGGTATATTTTGTTATTAAGCGGCCGTATTCCGCTGCCTTATTCTCAAGCCGGCGGAAAGGCTATTTTCACTTTGAAAAGATCTCCGTCTGTTGTTATGTTAAAATCTGCCTTGTTTGCCAAAGTATAGTTTTTGGCAATAGCCAGGCCTAAGCCGTTTCCTTCTGTTGAGCGTGAGCTGTCACCTCTTACAAAGCGCTCCGTCAGCTCGTCAGCATTTACCGAAAGCCTTGTTTTCGATATATTTTTGATTTCGAAGCAGTTTCGGCCCGTTTTTTCCGACACGGTTAAATAAACTCTTGTATTGTCAAGAGAATATTTAAGGCAGTTTTCAACTAAGTTTCCTATTGCTCTTGAAAGCTTTTTTCCGTCGGCGGTTATAAACCTCTCCGAATTTCCGAAATCCGTTATGAACTCCAGCTTCGAGGCCTTTATGTCGGCTTCATATTCAGCCAAAGTCTGGCGCACAAGCAGACACAGGTCTATTTTTTCGAAGTTCATTTCTTCACTTCCGCTCTGAAGCTTAGCCATATCGAAAAGGTCGGAGGTCAGGCTTTTAAGACGTTTGGCCTTCTCGTGAATTATTTTTGCATATTCGTTTGCTTCGGCAGGGGCCAGCTCCTCTTTGCAGAGAAGCTCCGAAAAATTTATAATCGAAGTAAGGGGAGTCTTTAAGTCGTGGGAAACATTCGTCACCAGCTCCGTTTTCATTCTCTCTGACTTCAGGGCGTTTTCAAGAGAAAGTGTAAGGCCGCCGCCTATTTCATTAAGGCTTTCCGCCGTTTCCTTTAAATATGGTATGGTGACGCCTTCCGTTTTATAATCCGTGTTTCCGCTTTTTATTTCCTCTATGCCCCTTTTGATTTTGTCTGTCTGATTCAAAAATTTTGCAAAATCAGATAAAAGCAGAAAAAACATTATAAGGGGAATCTCTGCAAGCCATATTTCCGGCTCACGCAGGACTATGGCAAGGAAGAAAATTACCACGCCCAAAACAACAGTTATTTTGGGAATATAGGCCGAAAGTCCGCCCAGCTTATGCTCCGCAAGAGACACACAGCAGTCTTCCGCATTTTTCAGCCTCGCCGAGGCTTTCTTTAAAAGGCGGAAAATCAAAAACCTGTTAAGAAAGCTCTTTGTCTTAACGGATTTTACGAGAGACAGCCATAAATAAAGAATAAGAGAATATGCAGCCGCCGTTTCTGCCCCGACAAACAGCGCAGCATCATACACGCTGAAGCCCGAATAAAAAAACGTGTCCCATATAAGAACAAAAAAGCCCAGACCTGCCGAAAATATGAAGGCTCCGGCGGCTATTATAAACTCGCCCCAAACTCTGTCGATAAAACCCGTCTTAATTTCGTCTGTGCCGTATTTTCTGCCTGCCGTAACAGTTACATAAACAAAGCACAAAACAAATATAACTGCAAGAAAAGGCAGGGAGCGGAGATAACCGTTTACATTGTTTTTTTCATTCAGCCACCGGGATTTTTCGGCGGAAAAGCCTTCTGTGTCAAAACCTATAAAAAGACTGTCAAGGCCGTTTGTCTGACATATGTATGTGAAATAATTATAATTGGGAAAATAATTTTCTCCCGTCAGCGTGTAGGCGTTTGTTTCCGCAGTGTCCTCACTGCTGTCATATAAATAATAAAGTGTAAAACCTCTGTAAGCCTCTGAAGAGGAGTCGAAGTTTGAAAGCTCATCGCCGTTTCGGCTTATATAATATTTTACTTTTTCGCTGTCAGCGCTTTTAAGCACAGCCGCCTTTTGTGAATAGCTTTTCTCAAATATTGCATTGTCGAAAAGCTCCATATAATTTTGAATCTCCGAAGAAAAGGCATAGCTTTTTTCATACTCCGTTTCACCGAGCCTGAAATCTGCGTTGTCTATGTAAAAAAACATGTACACGCAGGCAAATATGCAGAAAAGCGACAAAGCAAACACGGCAGACTTCGTTATTTTCGATAAAAATATTTTTTTCATAATCAGTCACCTTCTATCTTATAGCCTATTCCCCAAACAACCTTTAAATATTTGGGTTCTTTTGGGTTTATTTCTATTTTTTCTCTTATATGGCGAATGTGAACGGCTATCGAGCTGTCGTTTACCGCCGTTTCGCCTTTCCAAATTTTTTCGTATATCTCCCCTGCCGAAAAAATTTTACCTTTGTTTTGACAGAGAAGAGTTAATATTTTGTATTCTATGGGTGTGAAGTGCTTTACTTCTCCGTCAACCGTCACTCTTTTGGCCTCTGTGTCTACGGTGATTCCCCCTATTATAATAAGCTTCTCCGTTTTTTCAATGGAGCCAAGATAAGTATATCTTCGGAGGTGTGATCTGACTCTGGCCATAAGCTCCGAAGGGTCAAAGGGCTTTGTAACATAGTCGTCGGCTCCGGCGGTTAAGCCCAGAATTTTATCGCTGTTTTCAGACTTTGCACTTAACAAAATTATGGGAATGTTCTTTTTCTCCCTTATTTTCAAAAGAGCCTGAATTCCGTCTGTCTCCGGCATCATTACATCCAAAATCATAATGTGAATTTCCTTTTCCATAACGGCCTCAACAGCTTCTCTGCCATTATAGGCCCTGAAAACATTATATCCCTCCCCTTTTAAAAAAATCGAAATGCTTTCAACGATTTCCCTGTCATCGTCAACCGTAAGTACGTTGTAACCGTTCATGCTTTTTCCTCCTTTCATCTTTATTATAGAGCGTAAATCTTTTAAAAAAGTTCATAAAATCTTTAAGAATTTTTTAAGATTAAAAAGGCCCGGATATCTTTCCCAAAAAGCGAAAGTCCGGGCATATATCATAAAAATATTTATCAAAGGTTGTTATCCTTCAAAGCCTTGTCCAAAATTGTCATTGCCTCGTCGATGTGCTTCTTTTCCGCAATAAGAGCAGGCACAAAACGTATGATGTGTGTTCCTGCGTTTGCAAGAAGAAGGCCGTTTTCTATGGCGGAGGAAATCACAGGCGAAACAGCCGTGTTAAGCTCAGCTCCCTGCATGTAGCCTATGCCTCTTACGTCAACAATGGCCGGGTGTGTTTTCGCCAGTTCTTTAAGAGCCGCCGTAAGGTAGGGGCCATTTTCCTTTACGTTATTCAAAACTCCGCCGTTCAATGTGTCGAAAACAACGTTGGCACAGCTTGTTACCATAGGGTTGCCGCCGAAGGTTGAAGCGTGGTCGCCGGGTTTAAAGTTTTGGGCAAAGTCCTCCTTTGCAAGCATAGCCCCCATGGGAAGGCCCCCGGCTATGCCCTTTGCCATACAAACAGCGTCGGGAACAACGCCGAAGGTTTGATAAGCAAAGTAGGTTCCCAAACGTCCGCAGCCGCACTGAACCTCATCGAAAACAAGTTTAATGTCGTTTTCGTCACAAAGCGCTCTTACGGCAGTCAAAAATTCCTTCGTGGCTGGGTGAATTCCCCCCTCGCCCTGAAGAGGTTCAAGAAGAATTCCGCAGGTTTGGGGCGTAACAGCCGCCTTTACAGACTCAATGTCGTTAAATTTGGCATATTTAATATGGGGAAGCATATCACCGAAGCCCTCCTGATAGTGGGTTTGGCCCGTTGCTGTTACGGCGCCGAAGGTTCTTCCGTGGAAGGAATGCTCCATTGTTATGATTTCCTGTCTGCCTGTTTTAAAGCCGTGCTTACGGCAGAGCTTAAGGCCGGCTTCTATGGCCTCCGCCCCTGAGTTGCAGAAAAACGCTCTGTCAAAATCTCCTGCGTTAACAAGCTTTTCGGCTATATCGGCCATTGGCTTCGTCCAGTAAAGGTTTGAACAGTGTATAAGCTTTTTAGCCTGATTTGCTATGTTTTCGGCAAGAGCCGGGTAGTTGTGACCCAGACAGTTTACGGCTATACCTCCTAAAAAGTCAAGATATTTTTTTCCGTCTTCGTCATAAACATACATACCATCCCCATGGTCAAGAGCAAGAGGAAAACGGTTGTATGTGTTCATAACATATTTTTTGCCTTTTTCTATTGTCGTCATAATTTTTTACCCCTCTATAAGTGTTCCAACGCCCCGTTTTGTAAATATTTCCAAAAGAAGGCAGTGTTCTATTCTTCCGTCTATAATGTGCACATGTGAAACTCCGGCTTCAACCCCGGCTATACAGCAGTTTATCTTAGGCAGCATTCCGCCGCTTATTGTTCCGTCGGCTATCATAGCCCTTACCTCATCTGCGTGAATAATGGAGAGTATGCTGTCAGGGTTGTTTACGTCCTCCAAAAGCCCGGGAACATCTGTTATGAAAACAAGCTTTTCGGCCTTTAAAGCCCCGGCAACAGCAACAGCGGCATAGTCGGCGTTTATGTTGTAGCTTTTGTTGTCGTCGATGCCTACCCCTATGGGGGAAATAACGGGAACGAAGTCGTTATCCAAGAGTGTTCTTATAAGCTCGGTGTTAACTTCGGCAACCTCTCCAACCTGACCTATATCCTCACCGTTTGAAAGCATTTTTGTACACTGGAGCAGGTTAGCGTCCTTGCCGCAGAGCCCTACGGCGTTTATGCCGTGCTGACAGAGGTCAGAGGCTATGTTTTTGTTAAGCTTTCCTGCCAAAACCATCTGAACGGTTTCCATTGTGGCTTCGTCGGTTACTCTCAGGCCGTTTTTGAACTCCGACTTTATGTTAAGCCTTTCCAGCATTCTGTTTATGTCTTTGCCGCCGCCGTGAACAAGAACAGGCTTGAAGCCTACATATTTCATAAGGGCAATATCCTTAATAAGAGAGTTTTTAACCTCTTCGTTTACCAAAGCGGCACCGCCGTATTTTATGACAACGGTTATGCCGTTAAACTCTTTTATATAAGGGAGAGCCTCTGTAAGAATGTCGGCTTTCTTTATTTCCTTTTTGAACAAATTGTCATTCATGTTTACATCTCCTTAAGAGCGATAGTCGCCGTTTATTTTAACATAGTCATATGTTAAGTCACAGCCCCAGGCCGTGGCCTCGAATTCGCCGCAGTCTGCATTAATTTCAACAATAATCTTGTTGGGAGTAAGAACCTTTTTAGCCACATCCTCATCAAAAACAATGGGCTTTCCCTTTTCCATAACGTCTATGCTTCCGTTTTCCGAAACAAATGTAAGCGAAACCTTATCGGGCTCAAAATCAGCCCCCGAATAGCCCATAGCGCAGAGGGCCCTGCCCCAGTTGGCGTCACTTCCGAAAATTGCCGCCTTGAAAAGGTTTGAGCTAACTACGCTTCTGGCCATTGTTCTGGCGTCATTCTTTGTTTTGGCGTTGTAAACATGGGTTTCAATAAGCCTTGTGGCGCCTTCGCCGTCCTTTGCGCACATAACCGCCAGAGTTTTATTTATATAGAAGAGAGCCTCGAAAAATTTATTATATTCTTCCGTGTCTTCCTTTATTTCTTCGTTTTCCGCCATACCGTTTGCAAGCACCATTACAGTGTCGTTTGTAGACATATCTCCGTCTACGCTTATCATATTAAAGCTGTCAATAACAGCGGCTGAAAGCGCCTTTTGAAGCGTTTCAGAGGAAATGACTGCATCAGTTGTTATAAAACAGAGCATGGTGGCCATATTGGGGTTAATCATACCCGAGCCCTTAGCCATTCCGGCACGGGTAACGGTTTTTCCGCTTATTTCAATCTGAACACAGGCCGTCTTTTTAACCGTGTCTGTGGTCATAATAGCTTCGGCTGCGGCTTCTCCGCTTTCGAAACCGGCCCCCAGTTCGCCGAAGCAGGCTTTAACGCCGTCCTCTATAATATCCATAGGCAGGTTTACCCCAATAACTCCCGTTGAAGCCACAAGAATGTTTTCGCTTTTACAGCCGCAGAGCTCCGCCATTATTTCCGCTGTTTTTTCGGCGTCCTTATATCCCTGTTCGCCTGTGCAGGCGTTTGCGTTTCCGCTGTTTGCCACAATTCCCAAAACAGGGTTTTTAACGGTTTTCATATCATAAACAACGGGTGCTGCCTTAACGATGTTGGTTGTAAAACAGCCTGCCGCAGAACAAAGCTTTTCGCTTTTTATAAGGGCCATATCCTTTTTAAGCTTTTTAAGGCCGGAGTGAATTCCGGCTGCATAAAAGCCCTTGGGTGAAGTTACGTTTCCGTTTATAATTTTCATATTCATTCTCTCCTTAACACAGTGATTAAACGGGGAAGGGGGGGGTATATAATCGATTCCCGTTTTTTCATCAAGACCGAAAAGTATGTTCATATTCTGAACCGCCTGACCTGCGGCTCCCTTGAAAAGATTGTCTATAGCCCCGATGACAATTACTCTGTTTGTTCTTTCGTCAACTGTAAAGCCTATATCAACAAAGTTTGAATTTTTAACCCATCTCGTTTCGGGGAAAACTCCCTTGTCAGTAAGCCTTATAAAATATTCACTTCCGTAATATTTTTCATAAACAGCCCTGATATCCTCATAGCTGAGGCTTTCCTTGAGATCAGCGTAGCAGGTAGCCAAAATGCCCCTGTTCATAGGTATAAGATGAGGCGTAAAGCTGACTCTTATGGGCCTGCCGGCGGCTATTGAAAGCTGCTCTTCTATTTCGGGGGTGTGCCTGTGGCTTGCTATTTTGTAGGCCTTTACCGATTCGTTAACTTCACAGAAGAGATTTCCCAGAGAAACACCTCTGCCGGCGCCGGAAACACCGCTTTTTGCGTCTATTATAACGGAATCCTCTTTAACAAGCCCCTCTTTTAAAAGAGGATAGAGTGAAAGTATGCTGCAGGACGTATAACAGCCCGGGTTGCCTACGATTCTTCTGCCCTTTATTTTTTCTCTGTTTATTTCACAAAGGCCGTAAACCGCTTCCTTTAAAATTTCCTTTGAATAATGTTCACAATACCAGCTTTCGTAAACATCGATATCCTGAAGTCTGAAGTCCGCTCCCAAATCTATAATTTTGCATTTGCTAAGTACGTCTTCAGTTACTCTTTTGCTTGCCTGACCGTGGGGAAGGGCCATAAAAACAACGTCGCACTTCTCCGCCAGCTCGTTCATATCCTCTTCTTCGCAAACAAGGCCGGTATGGCTGAAATTGGGATAAACCGCCTTATAGTCCTGCCCTGTATAGCTTTTTGATGTTATTGTTTCTATTTTAACCTCCGGGTGGCTTAAAAGAATACGCACAAGCTCTGACCCTGCATATCCCGTTGCGCCGATGATTCCTGCTTTTATCATAATTAAATTACCTCACATTTAAGTATAATTATCTGTTTTCATGAAATTAAAAACTATTATACAACACTCG
>JAJQCI010000102.1 GCA_021202835.1 Clostridiales bacterium
ATATTAGGAGGATGAATATGAAAATTTATAAAAGGCTAATGAATATTTTAGCTTTTGCTGAAAAAATTGTATTGGTTTTGGCATTTCTGCTTATTCTTGTAATTACGGTAGGCAATGTCTTTTCACGTTATGTTGTACATAATTCATGGTCATTTACGGAAGAACTTGTTATTGCTGTTTTTGTTCTCATTACATTTCTTGCGGCTGCTCTTGCCTGCCGTGAGGGAGGTTTGGTAAGTTTATCCTTATTTACGGATATGCTGCCTGTTAAAAGCAGAAAAATAATGGTTGTTGTTATGACTGTGTTATCAGTTATTTTTACGGCAATACTTTTTAAATATGGCTTGGATAAGGTTCTTACACAGCTTGAAAACGGAAAAAGAACCTTTGTTCTTAACTGGCCGGAGTGGATTTTCTGGTCGTTTGTGCCCATAGGGGCGGCTTGTATGCTGCTGCATTTTATAGAATACTGCATTGATTACTGCGCAGGGGTTTATGACGGAAAGGAGAACCGGAAACAATGATAAGTGTTGTTTTGTTTGTTACTTTTTTTGTTTTGCTTATTTTGAATGTGCCTATAGCAGTCTGCCTCGGTCTTTCTTCGGCGGCCGCTATTATTTATTCGGGAACATCTCTGAATATTGTAGCCACAAATATGTATTCAGGCATAAGCAAATTTTTGCTTCTTGCTATCCCCTTCTTTGTATTATCGGGAAATATTATGGCCAGGGCCGGAATTTCAAAAAGACTTATTAAGTTTGTTGATACATGTGTTGGCCACAGACGGGGCGGCCTTGCAATTGTATGTATTATAGTAGCATGTTTTTTCGGCGCTATTTCAGGCTCCGGCCCGGCTACCGTGGCGGCTCTCGGCGCAGTACTTATTCCGGCAATGGTTGAAAATGACGGTTTTTCGGCTCCTTTTGCCGCAGCTTTGATGTCAACGTCAAGCTCAATTGCAATAGTAATTCCTCCCAGTATTGCCTTTGTTGTATATGCTTCAATTACAGGTGTATCTATAAGCGATATGTTTTTGGCAGGTATTATTCCCGGAATTTTAATCGGAATTGCGCTTATAATTGTTGTTATGGCTGAAGCAAGAAGGAAAAACATTCAGTCAACAAAGCAAAGAGCAACATGGAGACAAAGATGGACAGCCTTTAAAGATGCCTTTTGGGGCTTTTTGATGCCTGTTATTATTTTAGGAGGTATCTACGGTGGTATTTTTACCCCTACCGAAGCCGCCGCTGTATCTGTTGTATACGGCCTTTTTGTAGGCATAGTTATATACAGGGAGATAAACCTTAAAAATTTGTTTGAAATATTTATAGATTCCGCCAAAACAACCGGAAGTATTATGCTTATTGTTGCTGCCGCAACACTGTTTTCTTTTGTATGTACACAGTTCGGCATTTCTCAGGCGGCTTCTGAGCTGCTCAGCCATGCTGCTGCAAACAAGTATATATTCCTTATTATTGTAAACATAATTTTCCTTATTGCCGGTTGTTTTATTGACGCTAATTCGGCGATGTATATTTTTATACCGATTATGCTTCCCGTTTGTAAAGCCCTGGGCTATGACGTTGTGGCTTTCGGTGTAATGGCAACGGTAAACCTTGCTATAGGGCAGGTTACTCCTCCTGTAGGCGTAAATCTTTTTGTGGCAATAGGCATAAAAATAAAGGAAGGCATAAACGTAACTCTTCAGCAGATTTCAAGGGCGGTTGTTCCTATGGTCTGCGCTTCGCTGGCTGTGCTTTTGCTTATTACATATATTCCTCAGCTTTCCTGCGGCCTGCCTAAGCTTCTTGACAAAAAAGGCACATATACAGGCAGCCCTAGTTTAAATACCGAAACGGATTTTACCTTTGATGATATTGCAGACTATAACGAAATCGGTGACTACAGCGATTTAGACTGGCCTGAAATGACATGGAACTTTGCCTGCTCTACTACCGAAACCAGTACCTGGGCAAAGGGCGGCGAAAAATTCGGCGAGCTTATGGAAAAGGCCACCGGCGGCAAGGTTAAAGTTCATGTTTACGCCTCCGACCAGCTTACAAACGGAAATCAGTCAGAAGGAATTCAGGCTCTTATGGACGGAGATCCGGTTCAGATTTCAATGCATTCAAATCTTATTTATTCAAGCTTTGACCCGAGGTTTAATGTGGTTTCACTTCCCTTTATTTATGAAACGACAGACGATGTTGACCGTATTCTTGACGGAAAAGCCGGCGATATGCTTAATGAGATTCTTGAATCTTACGGTGTTCATTGTATGGGTATGGCTGAAAACGGCTTCAGACAGATTACAAACAGTGTAAGACCCATAAAGACTGTCGATGATATGAAAAATATTAAGATGAGGGTTGCCGGTTCAAACCTTCTTATGAAATGTTATGAACTTTGGGGCGCTGACGCCACCAATATGAACTGGTCTGAAACATATACGGCTTTACAGCAAAACACTGTAGAAGGGCAGGAAAACCCTCTGCCGGCTATAGATGCTGCCAGCGTACAGGAGGTACAGAAATATGTTTCTATGTGGAACGCAAATTATGACTGTTTGTTCTTCTGTATAAATAAAGACATTTATGAAGGCCTTACCCCCGAACAGCAGGCCGTTGTTGACGAGGCAGGCGCAAAGGCCGTTGAATATGAAAGAGAAATAAATAGAAGCGAAAGTGAAGTTCTTCTTGATAAATGGCAGGAGCAAAACGGCATTGAAGTTGTTTATTATGATGAAATGGATATTGATTCATTTAAGGAAGCCGTAAAAGATGTTCCCGAGTGGTTTATAAATGAGCTTGAAAAACAGGGCTATGAAGATGCACAGG
>JAJQCI010000116.1 GCA_021202835.1 Clostridiales bacterium
ATCCGCTTTTCTAAGCTGATTCGTTTCGGCTCTTGAGACTTGGGATAATGACTGCTCGTCGGCTCCCTTCGTATTTGTAAGAACATCGCGTATATCCTTGTTTTTTATGTTCATATTGTCGAACATTTTTACAAGATCGCCGCCGGTCATAACCTTGCCGGAGAGCAGAGAATTAACCATTTCCAGATTATGCTTTACATCGGCGGCATTCTTGTTCTCACTGACATTTTGGCGTCCTTCAAGGTTTGAATTTTCCATGGCGGTCATAAGCATCCCTCTGTATGAGGCCTCAAAGTCATCTATTACACTCATAAGCTTTTGAGGATCCGCCTTTGAAAGGTCAACCATTCTTCCGCCGTAATCCGCTCCTATACTGCTTATTCTCTGAGCCGAAAACGACGACATCTTTTCTCTTGTGGCTGTAATACTGTGCTTATGGCCCTGCTGATTGCCCGGAGCCGAAGGAGAGTCTGACTCAAAGCCTATGAGCATAGCCGCACTTTCATAGGCGCCGCCCTTGTGAAGATGCATATACATATGTCCGCAGGATCCGTCGTTTTTAATTAACGCCCCCTGTCCGCCTGCAGCCGGCACACCTGCGTTATATAAGCCCCCTATGGGTACATCCATACCGTACTGGTTTGCAAGCCCGGCAAAAACCTTTTCTTCCTTAAATCCCTTATCAACCTCTTCACCGTTTTCACCCTTATAGGTTCTTGAAGAAATTCCATGAGTAGCGGCGCCTCTCTTATATGTACTGCTTATACCGTTTTTATCAACTCCTGAAATATCTTCCAAAAGAGGAGTGTTTTCACCTCTGGGCAAGACAACGCAGACTCTTGTACAGTGAGAAAATAAGCCGGTAACATCGCCCTTATATTCTTTTTCTTCAACGTCCTCCGCTTCTCTGTTTTCCTCCTTTGTGTAAACCCTTCCCAAATGAGACATAAAAAGAATTTTTGCAAGAGAAACCTGCTTTTCCATGTTTTCGGCGGTTCTTATTGCTGCCGCATCATTCGCCCGGGCATCTCTCATCGCTTCTCTTTTTGCGTTCGCTTCTCTTTTTGCTGCCGCTTCCTCCTCGGAATCCGACTCTTTTATCGTTTCGGTTTTTATCTTTATTTTTTTCTTTTCTTCTTCATAAATTTTGTCAAACTGTTCCTTGCCTAAGGGCGCAAGTGTATCCTCCATTATTTTTTTGCTGTATCTGTCGTCAAAATCTCTGAGCATTTTGTCAGTATCTTCGTCTCCGGTCACTACCGCAAGGGCAAGCCTGAAAGCCGGGTTAAAGCCTTCTTCCATGTTCCTGTCAATGCCCCATAAATTATTGATACTGGCATGTCCGTGAGTTACATCTTGATATAGCATTTCATAATTATCCTTCATATATTTTGAAGCAATGTAAATCCTCGCTGCCCCCGAAAGCTTTTCAAACTGGGAATAATCCCCATCCAATGCCTTGTGATATGCATCCATGTTTTTCACAAGATCTTCCGAAACATTGCTTTCAAAAGCCGCCATATCTGCGTCATTATACCACTGGGTATATGTAGGTGTTTCTCCGTGTTTATATCCGTCGTTATATTTTTCCTTTAAAGCCTTAATAACTTCTGCATCCGGCATAAATTTCACTCCTTTTGTTAATTAATTTTTTCAGTCATCTTTAAAACCCGGGAAAGCGATGATTAATTCATCAAATCAGCCTTAAAGATGCCGTAATTACAGTTACTTTCATTAATAATTGCAGCAGAGCAGCCCTGCCTGTTCAAGAGATAGGAACCAAAGGCGCTCTCACGTGAACGAAAAGCCGCAGCGGTTCAGCCGTCAATGTCAGGTCAAGGCAGATTCCTCTGAGCTGCCGACACTGTTACGTTTTTTCGTCATTGCTTTCGATATCGTTATCAGAAATGTTTTCTTTTAAAAAACACTTAAATATTTTTTCACATAGGGTATCTTTCTGCCCGAAACCATCTCTATAACTTTTTTATCAATTGACTTGATATATTTCTTTTTCACAACATAGCTTCTGTGAACTCTCATAAAGCTTTCATCCAGTTTTTCAAGAAAGTCCTTCCAGGGCATTCTTAATTCAACTTCATCCTGTAGTGTAAAAACAACTGTGTTGTGTCTGCTTGCTTCTGCAACCTCTATTTTTGTTAAATTGATAAACCTGATATTGCCCGCTGTGTCCTTTATTGCTAAAATATTACTGTCATCTTTTCCGTTTTTTAAAAATTCATTGTAATATCGATATGTATCCCTGCCGACCTTGTGGAAAACACCTAACCCGCCTCCTAAAAAATCAGCAAGGGGACTTGGGCTTGAAACATGCATATGGCAAAGCCTGAGTTCTCCGTCCTCTTCCTTCCAAGCAAAGGTGCATCTTATCTGCTCGCTTAAAATCTCCCTTTGTCCGACTTTGACGGCGACATAATATCTGCCCACAATAACACAGCTTTTTTGGTCGCTGCAGTTACACCGGAACTCCTGTTTGACAGCACGGCATGCAGAACTGAAATTACAGGAAAAAAGCTGGGAATTTAACACTTCCTCCTTTCCCATGCAAAAATCTTCGCTTGTTTTCCCAATCCAGCTCATTTCGTCTGTAAATAAATCATCGGCGAATTCTTTTTCTTGATGCCAATATCTGGTTACACAATCTTTTGTTTTTTCAACAGCCTTGTCAATCATAGCCTTATTCAAAAGATCCACCTCCGAGAAGAAAAATATAATCTGTTTTGCTCATTAAACAAATCTCCTTAAAACCTATTATTCTTATCGGTTTTAGGGTTATAATTGTTATTATTATATGGGCGGGCGGCGGGGGGGGGGGGGGG
>JAJQCI010000160.1 GCA_021202835.1 Clostridiales bacterium
TTGGTATAACGGCCGGTTTTTAATCTCATTTACAAACTGTTTGCAAGACATAATTTTATTCGACCGGGAATCGAGAAAAAGAAGGTTTTTGCCGGTTTGGGATTCTAAGATTGTTTTTACTCTTGAAAAAGAATGAAGTTTTGATACGGGCATATCTAAAAATCTTTTCATTTTAGGAGAGTTAAAGAAACGATTTACTGCGAATATTTCGGTTTGAGTTAAAGATATTTTCATAAGTTCTTCCTTTCGTATATGTAAATTGCTTATAGATACGCATACATCTTTATGCCTGTTTTTTACTGATAGTTTTATGATAGCACTTTGCGGAATAACAGTCAATAACAACTTATCAATATATAGTGATAAAATGTGATTTTATTGCTATATATAGTATTCATTAAATACGGTTTTTAAAAACTAAATTACTATATATCAAAACGCAACTGTCGGTTAAGGGTTAAGGCTTATTTTACGGCGCACAAGTCTTAACACTTTATGTGTCCTCTTCAAAGGTTATAAGTGCGTCTGCACTCTGCGGAAATTCCTGTTTCGGGTTTCCCTTTAACGGGAGTGTTTTTTTTAGCCTTTGAAGAGGCTGGAGGTGAAATATGGAAATTACATTCGGTTCCCGGCTGAAGCACGCTTGGAACGCATTTTTTAACAAAGACCCTACATATAATATGGGTCTAGGATATACTTACAGACCTGACAGACCGAGGTTTACAAGGGGTAATGAAAAAACCATAGTAACAGCGGTTTATAATAGAATAGCTATGGACGCAGCGGCGATTAACATTCAGCATGTAAGGCTGGATAAAAACGGCCGCTTTTTAGATGTCATAAATTCCGGGCTTAACAACTGTCTGACGCTGGAAGCGAATACCGACCAAACAGGCAGAGCCTTTATTCAGGACGCTGTTATGTCTATGCTTGACGAGGAAATCGCAAGAGCTATTATTGTAGGAGACGGCAGAAGCACAGCCGACGATGACAAGATTAACGAAAGCAATATTCGCCCCATTTGGACAGACGACGACCTTTATACAATAAAGACAACTGTTTCGCCTTCCGAAGATACGGACGACGCAAGAGCTAAGGCTTTTATAAGAGCCTGCGTTAAGTCAAGAAAGGACTATAAGGGCTCGGGAACACCTACTCTTTACACAACAGAGGACGTACTTACAGACTGCCTCTTAATGGAAGACGGCATGGGACGTGTTATTTATGAATCTGTTGACAAGCTTGCCACGGCTTTAAGAGTTAAGGAGATTGTAACCGTTCCCGTTTTGGAAAATCTGACAAGAACAAATTCTGATGGCGATACCGTTGAGCTTATGGGCATTATAGTTAATCTTGCCGATTACAATGTGGGTGCAGACAAGGGCGGAGCCGTTAATATGTTTGACGACTTTGATATTGACTACAACGCTCAGAAGTATCTTATAGAAACAAGATGTTCCGGAGCGCTCATTAAGCCTTATTCGGCTATTGCACTGGAGATTGCGGCAAGCACAGCCGATTAATAATCGATTTGAGGGTACAGGGGCCGAGACCGCACGGTCTCTTCTGTCCTCTTTTTTAAGGAGGAAAATTCAAAATGAGTAAAATTACGGCTTACACCGCTGCCACAAGGTTTGACAGCGGTGACAAACTTTTAAAGGACGGAACAAACGGCACTAAAATAATTACCGTCGCCAATGCGGCTGTGGAGTTTGCCGGTTTGGTTTCAGGGGTAAATCACAGAAATGTTTACAGAGGAAAGAGTCTTGGCGGGGCTATTACGGATGACCAGAAAACGGCTATAAGCTCGGGAACATTTGACGATTTGTTTATAGGTGATTATTGGACTATAGCCGATTCGAACGGCACTAGCCGTAATTACAGAATCGCAGATATGGACTACTGGTATAATACGGGTGATACGGCATTTACGAGTCATCATTTGGTTATTGTGCCGGATACATTGGGTATAAGCGCATCTATGAACAGCTCAAACACTACGGCAGGTGGATATGTTGGTTCCGAAATGTATACCACGACACTGCCTACAGTAACCGAAACTGTAAGCGGCGCATTCGGAGATATGCTTTTAACGCACAGGGAATATCTGGTAAACGCTGTTACAAACGGTTATGCCTCCGGAACGGCTTGGTATGATTCAACCGCAGAACTTATGAATGAAATAATGGTATACGGCTGCTCCGTGATGTCGCCTATGGGAAACGGAAGCACCGTAGTAAATAACAGAACTGCGGAAAAATCTCAGCTTGCATTGTTTGCACTTAATCCGAGGATGATAAACTACGGGACCAGTTTTTGGCTCAGAGATGTGGTTTCTGCTACCAGCTTTGCATTCCTTCGCTACTATGGCAATGTGGACTACACATATGCTTCGGCTTCTTATGACGTTCGGCCTGTTTTTGCTGTTGGTTAAGGAAATATCCGTCTTTTGTGGGTGAGGTATATAGAAGGAGTGGTTTGAATTGGATAATAAAAAATATAAAATAACACTTGCCGACGGCACGGAGCTTGACAGTTTAAGTCTTAACGGAAACAACTTTATTTCGGCCAAAACCATAGACGAAGCTGTTTTTGAGGACAACTGCAGCCCCGTAACAATAAACAACGGCGAAACCGACTGTATATATGAACATATGGAGCTTGTTCAGCTTAAGGAATTTAAAGGAGAATATTGGTTTATACTCCGTAATATTACCGAAAAAGAGCTTGAAGAAAGACAGCTTCGTTCTGATATTGAATATATAGCAATGATGTGTGAGGTGAAATTATGAGTACAAACTACAGCAAGGTAAAAAAATATTATAAAA
>JAJQCI010000218.1 GCA_021202835.1 Clostridiales bacterium
ATAATTAGCAGAGGTATTTATATGAGGGAAATTTTAACACTTAACGGAGTTTCGCCGAGAGCAGCGGAAAGCTTTGTTATATATAAAAATATGCTCCTTGAATGGAATGAAAAAATAAATTTAACCGCCATAACCGACGAAAATGAAATTGCCTTTAAACATTTTCTCGACAGTCTGGCGCCCCTTAAATTTAAGGATTTTAAAAATAAAACCGTTATAGACGTAGGCACCGGCGCCGGCTTTCCCGGGCTTCCTCTTAAAATTGCCGAGCCTTCAATAAAGCTGACCCTTATGGACAGCTTAAACAAAAGAATCAATTTTTTAAATGAAACAGTGACAGCCCTCGGCTTAACCGGCGTAAAATGTATTCACCAAAGAGCCGAAGAAGGGGCAAAGCCGCCCCTGAGAGAAAGCTTTGACTTTGCTGTTTCAAGAGCCGTAGCCGATATGGCTGTTTTGGCTGAGCTTTGTCTGCCATATGTGAAGCCGGGAGGATATTTTACGGCGCTCAAGGGCCCCGAGCCTGAGGACGAGCTTAACAGGGCGAAAAAGGCAATATCGGTTTTGGGCGGAATGCTTGAAAAAACCGAAAAAATTACGATTTCCGACTTTACCCACACGGTAATATTTATAAAAAAAATAAAGCCCACACCGAAAGCATATCCCAGACAGTTTGCAAAAATAAAAAAATCTCCTTTATAAGTCCAAAAGACTTGGTTTGCGGCCTATTGGGAAAATATGAATATTTTTGAAAAAATATTTGACGCAAATGCATAATTATGCTATAATGAATTATATTTTTATACTTAGGAGGAAACATTATGACAGGTTCTACAATCGGCGTATTAATAGTTATTATACTGTATCTTGCAATGATGCTGGCAATAGGCTATTATTACTCCAGAATAAACAAAAACTCCGATGATTTTTATTTAGGCGGAAGAAAACTGGGCCCCTTTGTTACGGCAATGAGCGCAGAGGCTTCGGATATGTCAAGCTGGCTTCTTATGGGGCTGCCCGGTCTTGCTCTTGCAACGGGTATCTCGGAGCCTTTTTGGACAGCTTTGGGCCTCGGAGTGGGTACATATTTAAACTGGCTCATTGTTGCCAAAAAGCTAAGACGCTACAGTACTGAAACAAAGTCTATAACCATTCCCGACTTTTTTGCAAACCGTTTTGATTCAAAGGTTTTGGTAGGTCTTGCCGCTGTGATTATAGTTATTTTCTTTATTCCATATACAGCGTCGGGCTTCTCTGCCTGCGGCAAGCTTTTCTCAAGCCTTTTCGGCATAGGCTACATACCGGCGATGATTTTAAGCGCCGTTATTATAGTTACATATACAAGTCTCGGGGGCTTCCTTGCGGCAAGCACAACCGACCTTATTCAAAGTATATTTATGTCAGTTGCCCTTATAATTGTTGTTTTCTTCGGAATCAGCCTTGCCGGCGGCCTTGACACCGTTATGGCCAACGCCAGGGCCGAAGAGTGGATGCTCTCGCTTACAAGCTGTTTAAGCGGCGGAGAGGTTAAGCCCTACGGCACACTTACGATAATTTCAACTCTCGCCTGGGGCTTAGGCTACTTCGGTATGCCCCACATTCTTCTCAGATTTATGGCTTCAAAAAATGAAGACCAGATTAAAACCTGCCGAAGAATCGCCACGGTTTGGGTATTCATATCGATGGCAGTTGCTATATTTATAGGTGTAATAGGCTATACTATCTATAAAAACGGAACTCTTTCCGCTGTTGTATCAAATGACGCTTTCGACTCCGAAAGAATACTTATTTATCTTGCTTCTATAATTAAAGATTACGGCTTTATAGCTATGCTTTTTGCCGGCATTATTCTCTCAGGTATATTTGCCTGCACAATGTCAACGGCAGACTCACAGCTTTTGGCGGCTTCTTCGTCTGTTTCCGAAAATATAGTTCATGAAATTCTGGGCGTAAAGCTTTCAGAAAAGGCAACTATTATCGCAGCCAGAATAACCGTTGTATGTATTGCCATCATTGCCCTTGTTATAGCGTGGAACCCTGACAGCAATGTTTTCAGAATCGTTTCATTCGCATGGGCAGGCTTCGGCGCAACCTTCGGCCCTCTTATGCTTTTGGCCCTCTTCTGGAGAAGAGCAAACAAATACGGCGCTGTTTCCGGCCTTGTTGTAGGCGGAGTTATGGTATTCGTATGGAAGTTTGTCATAAGAGTTAAATTCGCAGGCTCGATTCTCGATATTTATGAGCTTCTTCCTGCTTTTATTCTTGCTCTTGCGGTGGCTGTTGTTGTAAGTCTTGTGACTCCCGAGCCGGATAAGAAGCTTACCGCAACATTCGACAAAGTAAACGCAGCAATGAAAAAATAATATTTAAAAAAGTTTAAAAAAGATACCCGGTTTTAAAGCCATACCGGGTATTTTTTGTTTGTGCTTTGCATATGCTTTTTATTATAATATGGCAGGGAGCGTATAATTACGGAAAACACGGCTGTAAATCAGGAAATAATAAATCTTATAACTGCCCAGTATAACGCAGTGAAAAATAAAATTATCTGTTACGGAAAGCTTAGGGGCAAGGTGACAGATGACTTTGATAAAAATCTTTTAAACAGCATTTTGATAATTAAAACCAAGCATATTAAAATGCTTTCGGAGCTTTATTACCGCTTTAAAGGAGAAAGGCCCCGGGAAGGCGAAGCCGCCGGAGGAGAAGTCTCTGAGGGCTGTCTTTATCCGGAATTCGTGAAAGCGGCTCTTTCCGAGCTTGAAGACGCCGAAACCTATCGAAGCCTTATGGGAGATTTTTTAAATCAGTCTGTAAGAG
>JAJQCI010000328.1:0-1061 GCA_021202835.1 Clostridiales bacterium
GATATATCCAGCCCCCTTGCGAAGCCCTGAGCCAGACGGGTTTTTCCTGCGCCCAAATCACCGCTTATACAGTATATTTCTCCCTTTGCCGCTTTTTGTCCCATACAAAAGCCTAACTCTTCAGTTTCTTTTTCGCTGTGTGTTTCGTATATTGTTTTCATTTTAATTCTATTCCTTCTTCTTTAAGTAAATTTATAAAATGCCTGCATACGATTTTCGCTCCGCTGTAGTTTAAGTGGGCATCATCTCTGAAGTTTTCATTTGTAACAATATTTTCTTCCTCATTTATAATATTATAGTCAAAATAAGGAATTCCTTTTTCTTCTGCAATTTCATTTACTGTATTGTGAATTATATCATAATTTTCTATATAATCCATAGAAACAGGGGCAACGGGAGCAGTCACGAAAATAAGCCCTGCCCCCTTTTCTTCGCAAAGGTCTGCGATTTTTTTAAGATATATCGTCTGAACATCTGAAAGCTCAACATCTCTGCCGTCCATGCCCACAAACTGGTTTGTTTTATAATATTCTCCCGGCAGCATATTGTAGTCGCAGTACACAAAGCCCTTTGTGCCGTAGCTTTCCGTTCCGTTTGTGTGTGTTTCCCCTGCAGGCTTAAAAACGCCGAAAAAATTTCTTATTTTTTCGTCATATTCGTCTGACTTAAAAGCAAAATAATCTGCCTGATATTTAAGGGCATCTACCGAATATTTTATTTTTTCAGAAAGAGGAAAAACCTTTTCTATATATTCTTCCTTAAGCTCATCATTGTTCATAACCTGAAAAAGCTGTGTTGTTTCGTTAATTTGAAAGTCCGAGGTCATAACTCCCCAGTAAATCTCCATAACGACTGTTTTAGGGCTTTGATGTTCGAAAATATCTCTAAGCTCATAATAGGTTGACGCCGTAAGCTGAAGCGGCATACCCATATTATAGCTGTTTGTGCCCAGTTCGGAATCAAAAATCTCCGGGTCGAAGGTACAGTAGGCGTGAGAGCGTCCCACAAAAAGAAGGTCGGAAGCCTTATCCTCCTCTTAGAATTCTCTAAATCTCTGTTCG
>JAJQCI010000328.1:1071-2816 GCA_021202835.1 Clostridiales bacterium
GATTCAGGCCGAAGCTGTTTGTTTTTGATATTTTAAGCGGAATTCTCTAAATCTCTGTTCGTTATATCTGTTTATAACATTTTCCTTTGAGGCCTGCTTATATGTCTCTCCCAGCCAGGCTATAGCCGCCGTCATAAGTCCGCAGAAAAGGCAGGCCTTTATAAAAAGAACAAAATATTTTCTAAAACTGGAAATATATAAACGCTGTTCCACTGTCAAACACCCCCATCGAAAAAATCATAAAAACAAGCATAAAGTAAAAACAGAACCTTAAAACAAAGGGAACTCTGTCTAAAACCTTAACTGTGTTTTCTTTGAAGCTCGCCTCTTCCATTAAAAACAATATTCCCACGGCACAAAGCACACCAAGCAGAGGATAAAACCCAAGCCCCCAGCTTAAAACCGTTTCATAAATATACTGCATATCGGTGATTCTGCACAAATCACTGCCCAGGTTTGAAACTATATAAAATGCGTCTCCCAAGGTGTTTGCCCTGAAAAATATCCATGCAAAGGCCACAAGGCAGAAGGTTGAAATTCCGCTTAAAATATCAAAAACAAACAGCTTCGGCCTGAATCTGCCTATTGTGTCGTCCTTTATTTTGCCTATTATCTGAAAAGCACCGTGAAGAGCGCCCCAGAGTATATATGTCAGGTTTGCACCGTGCCAAATTCCGCTTAAAACAAAGGTTATGAAAATGTTAAAAGCCCACCTGGGTTTTGAAACTCTGTTTCCGCCCAGGGGAATATAGACATAGTCTTTAAACCAGCCGGAAAGCGAAATATGCCATCTGCGCCAGAACTACTTTATTGACCTTGAAAAATAAGGGCGGTCGAAGTTCGTCATAAGGTTTATGCCCAGAGTTTTGGCCGTGCCTATTGCAATATCGGAATATCCCGAAAAATCACAGAAAATCTGCACGGTAAACATAAGAGCCCCGGCAATAAACGATATTCCCCCGAAATCCGCAGGGCTGTTAAATATTGTGTCAACGGCGACGGAAAGCCTGTCTGCTATAACAACCTTTTTAAAATAGCCCACTGCCATAAACTTAAGCCCCAAAACAATGTTGTCGGCTTCGAAGCTGTGACGGCTGAAAAGCTGCTTCAAGAGATTTCCGGCACGCTCTATGGGCCCGGCCACAAGCTGGGGAAAGAAGGTTATAAACAGTGTAAATTTAAGGTAGTTTTTAACCGGCTTAAGCTGACCCCTGTAGACGTCTATTGTGTAAGCAGCCGACTGAAAGCTATAAAATGAGATACCCATTGGCAAAATTATATCAGGCTCCCTTATGGGCAGGGCGACACCGAAAAAGCCGAAAACCTCCAAAGCAAGACGGCACAAAAACATAAGATATTTAAAAACCGTCAGAAGCCCGAAGTTTACAACAAGGCTTAATATTAATATGCCCTTTTTGACTTTTTTGTTTTCTCTGTTTTTGTAAATAAGCCTTGAACAGCCGTAATTTACAAATGAAGAAAACAAAATTAAGATTATAAGGGCAGGCTCCCAGGCCATATAGAAAATAATGCTGGCTGCAAGAAGCATTATCCATCTGAGCCTGTGGGGCAGAACATAATATAAAACCAAAACCGTTATAAAAAAAACAATATAGTCAGCCGAATTGAAAAGCATCTCCAAAACCTCAAATCTTTATTCTGTGTCTTTCGCATATTTCTATTTTAAACCAAACCGTTCAATTATACAATCTTTTTTTGCATAAAAAACGGGCGATGAATTATAC
>JAJQCI010000133.1 GCA_021202835.1 Clostridiales bacterium
TTTTGGTTTCTGCTGCGGCAGGCATAGCGGTACACTATATTTGCAAATGGTCAGACAAATTCGGCAAATCAATCCCCCTTTCTTTGCCAAGTGTATAGGAGACAATTTAAAAATTATAACACATCGGCAAAAGCATGCAAGTGTAAATCGAATTTTGAAAACAAAAACCAAAAAATACAGCAATAAATATTTGCAGTTGAAAATATGCTCCAAGTTGTGTATAATGATAATATATTTCAGAACATAAATTTTGGAGGAATTATAATTATGGCTATTAAAATCGTAAACAATATGGGAGTTATATCAATCGACAACGACATCATAGAAAATTTGGCTGCAATTACAGCTCTTGAGTGCTACGGAATCGCAGGCCTTGCGGCAAAGGACAGCGGCAAGGCGGAAATTCTGTCAGAGGAGGATTTTGACAGAGCGATTTCCCTTAAATTTTCCGGCAATTCAATAAACATTGACATTCATGTAATCGTCGAATACGGCGCAGGCATACAGTCTGTGGGGGATAACGTTATCGAAGCCGTAAAGACAAAGGTCGGCGAATATACGGGAGTTAAGGTTGTTGAAGTTGGTGTATTTATAGAAGGAGTGGCAATGGATTAAGCTTCCTTTAATATTAAAACCGGTGATTTTATGGACATTTACGCAGATATCGGCAGTATTAAAAATGTAGGTGAAAAGCGAAGAGAGCTTTTAAATAAAGTAGGAATATACACCGTTAGGGACTTGATTGAATACATACCCAGAGACTATACTGACAGGAGCATAATTACGCCCCTTAAGGATGTTGACGAGGGCGAGGAATATACCGTCAGGGCCAAAGTCAGAGGCGATTTTCAGCTTCTCTTAAGGGGAAAGCTTAAAATAATAAAAACAATTATTTCCGACGGCAGCGCCGAGGTTTCAGTTGTTTGGTTTAATCAGCCCTATCTTAAAAACACCCTTAACAAACACAAGGAATATCTCTTTACCGGAAGCTTCAAAGCCGTAAACGGCAGGCTGACAATGACTGCCCCAGATTTTGACGAGGTAAAGGAAGACCCGGGCCTTAACGCCGGGAGAATCGTTCCCAAATACCGTCTTACAAAAAACTTAAATCAAAAGCTTTTACGGCGGCTTATATATGAAACCCTGGGCGAAGCCGAGGAGCTTATAGAAGACTTTATTCCCAAATATATAAAAGACGAATATAAGCTTCCCGGAAGGGTTTTCGCCCTTAAAAACATTCACTTTCCCGAAAATGCGGAAAGCTTTTTTGCCGCAAGGCGCCGTCTTGTTTTCGAAGAGCTTCTCATACTTCAGCTTGGGCTTTTGGCCTTAAAGGGAGAGATTAAAAAGAAAGAAAGCGGAATTAAATTCAGCTTTTTCGAAACAGACAGAATTGTGGAGGCTCTTCCCTTTAAGCTTACGAAGGGGCAGGAAGAGGTTTTGGATGAAATAACAGCCGATATGGAAAGCGGCTGCCCTATGAACAGGCTCATTCAGGGAGATGTAGGCTCGGGCAAAACCGCCGTTGCGGAAATCTGCGCCTACATAGCCTATATAAACGGCGCCCAGACAGCCGTTATGGCCCCTACCGACGTTTTGGCTACACAGCACGCCCAAACATTTAAAGGTCTGTTTTCAAAACTGGGTGTGGAAGTGGTTCTTCTCAAAGGTTCCCTAAAGGCAAAGGAAAAGCGTGAGGTCAAAAAAAGAATTGCCGAGGGAAAAGCACATATTATAGTAGGAACCCACGCCCTTATACAGGAAAGTGTCACTTTTAAAGAGCTGGGCCTTGTAATTACAGACGAACAGCACCGCTTCGGTGTAAATCAGCGGCGGCTTTTAACCTCAAAGGGAGAAAACCCACACACGCTGATTATGTCGGCCACCCCTATTCCACGTACTTTAGGGCTCATTCTTTACGGTGATTTGGATATTTCCACAATAAAAACAATGCCTGCCGGCAGACAAAGGGTCGATACAAGCTTTGTAAATTCATCTTATCACGAGAGAATTTTTAAATTTATTCTAAAACACGTAAAAGAAGGCAGGCAGGCTTACATAGTCTGCCCTATGATCGAAGAAAGCGCAGCAGCAGAGCTTAAGTCTGTCAAAGCCTTTGTAAAAGACCTTGAGGAAACCTGTCTTAAGGAAACAAGACGGGGCTTTGTCCACGGCAAAATGAAGCCCAAAGAAAAGCAGGAAACCATGGACAGGTTTGCCGCAGGTGAAATCGACGTTCTTATCGCAACAACAGTTATAGAAGTAGGCATAAACGTGCCAAACGCCGCCATTATGGTAATTGAAAACGCCGACCGCTTCGGCCTTTCACAGCTTCATCAGCTTAGGGGCAGAGTAGGCCGCGGATCTTATCAGTCCTACTGCATACTGGTAAGCGACACAAAGGGCGCCGAAGCAAAAAAAAGGCTTAAGGCTATGGTTAAATGCTTCGACGGCTTCGAGCTTTCCGAAAAGGACCTGAATCTGAGAGGCCCCGGAGACTTTTTCGGCGTAAGACAGCACGGCATTGCCGAATTTAAATTAGCGAACGTTTACAAAGACAGGGATATTTTAAAAGAGGTTCAGGCGCTTTCGGCCGAAATTTGGGAAAATGACAGATTTTTGGAAAGGCCGGAAAACAGAAGCTTAAAAAAAAGAATAAAAGATGTTTTCGGAGAAGCTGAAAATTCTTCGCCTGGACTTTAGCAGCCGGTTTAACAGAAAATTTAAAAAATTAAATTTGGTTTGCTTAACCCAGAAGCATATAATGTGTTATTATATCCGCCACAACGGATGCTATGATGTTAAGTAAATATT
>JAJQCI010000234.1 GCA_021202835.1 Clostridiales bacterium
ATATCTATTTTAACATTAATTCTTAAATTTTTCAACGTAAACTATTAGTAATTTTTTCATTTTAACCGGATTTTTATGTTGTTTTTTATGCCGGCCTGTGTTATACTCTGTTTTAGGACTTCTTCTGTAATTGCAAGAGGGGTTCAGACAGAGTTTTCACTCTGCCGCAAAGGGGAGTACTAACGGTTACCCTTCACCTTCCTAACTTACATATGAAAGAGGTGATGCCCATGATTTAGGCAGATATCTTCGAGATTATATGAAAGAGGTTCAGAATTTTTCCCTGTGGGAAAAACGCCTGCGGCGCCCGATATCTTTCGGGTTCTTGGTGATATTGTCTATGTTACAGATTATTTACGATGTATATATCCTTGCTGTACTTATTGCGGCAGCTATACGCATAATAATAAAGATAATCTTTATCATAACAAAAAAAGATAACCGCTGAGGCGCCCAATCCTTGAAGGTTATCTTTTAAAAAACTTTTTAAGTGAGGGGTAACTGCCTTAAGTTACTCCCCTTTGTAATTTTATGATATCACAACAAACCCTCACTGTCAAGAAAAAATCGAGAGGAAACTGTATAATGAAAGTTACAGACGATGTTTTATATATACTTAAAAAACTGGAGGAAGCCGGCTTCGAAGGCTATATCGTCGGCGGCTGTGTGAGAGATTATCTTATGGGCCACACTCCCCATGACTACGACATAACCACAAACGCCCTTCCCGAAGACGTAAAAGGAATTTTCAGCCACACCGCCGACACGGGCCTAAAACACGGCACAGTCACCGTCATTTACAAAGGCACAAACTACGAAATAACAACCTACAGAATCGACGGCGAATACAAAGACAGCCGCCACCCGGAAGATGTCACATTCACCGACGACATAACGAAGGACCTAAGCCGCAGAGACTTCACAATGAACGCTATAGCCTACAGCCCCGGCAAAGGCTACGCCGACCCTTTTTTCGGCAGAGATGACATTAAAAATAAAATAATAAAAGGCGTAAGAGAGCCCAACCGGCGGTTCCGTGAGGACGCCCTGCGTATGCTTAGGGCGCTGAGGTTTTCGGCTCAGCTGGGCTTCGAAATAGAAGAAAAAACATTTGAAGCCGTTATAAACAACAGAGAGCTTATAAAAAACGTAAGTATGGAAAGAATAACAACAGAGTTTTTAAGGCTCATAACCTCAGAACACCGTGAAAAAATTCTGCTTATAAGAAAAACAGGGCTTTTTGATGGCTGTGTTCCTGCCGTTTCGGCAGCTTTAAACAAAAGGGGCGATGAAATCGCCGAAATATTAAAAAAGACAAAACCTGCGGAAGATACTGCCCTCGCCGTCGTTCTGGCTTATGAAGACAATCCCGAAATAATCCTCAAAAGCCTTAAGCTGCCGAACTGCACAATAAAATCAGCCCTCTGCCTTATAAACCATTATGACTTTAAAATCGACGGAAACAAATATGCCCTAAGGCGGCTTCTTTCGGAAATGGGCCGGGACAGACTTCTTAAGCTTTTTGACATCAAAAAAGCAAAGGGTGAAAAAGGCATAGACACGGCCGAGGAATTTATAAAAGGCGAAGAAGAAATAACAATAAAAAGCCTTGACATAAACGGCCGTGAAATAGCCGCCCTGGGTTTTAAGGGGGAAGAAATAGGAAAAACCATAAACGGGCTTTTGAATTTTGTTCTTTTAAACCCCGAAAACAACAGAAAGGATATACTTTTAAAGGAGGCGGAAAAATGTCTGCAATAATTACAGGCGCAAGCAGCGGAATAGGCCGTCATATGGCTAAAAAGCTTTCAGATATGGGTTTTGACACTGTCATAACCGGGCGAAACGAAGAAAAGCTTACAGAGCTTGCCGGCGAGCTTAAAACAAAAACAAAGATAATAACTGCCGATCTTTCAAAAACGGAAGAGTGTATCAGGCTTTATGAAGAGGTTAAAGACGAAAAGCCTGAAATTCTCATAAACAACGCAGGCTTCGGTGAATTTGCCCCCTTTGCGGAAGGCAGTCTTGAAACCGAGCTCAATATGATAGACACAAACATAAAGGCTGTTCACGTTCTTATGAAGCTGTTTTTAAAGGATTTCATAAAGAAAGACTTCGGCTATATTCTCAACACCTGCTCCCTTGCGGCCTTTCTTCCCGGGCCTATGATGGCCACATATTACGGAACCAAAAGCTATGTTTACAGGCTGACAATGGCCGTAAGAGAAGAGCTCCGCCGAAAAGGCAGCAATGTCTACTGCGGAGTTTTGTGTCCCGGGCCGGTAAAAACCGGCTTCAACAGCCGTGCCGGGGTTAAATTTGCCACAAAAGGCATAGACCCCAAATACTGTGCAGACTATGCCATAGAAAAAATGTTCGCCGAAAAGGCGGTTATAATCCCCGGTAAGAAGGAAAAGCTTCTCCCCTTCTTAACCCACATCTCCCCTGCCGCCCTTCAGGCTGTTTTCTGTTATGAGTTTCAAAAAAAGAAAGACGGTAAATAATTTCAGCAAAGAAAAAAGGCAGGTCAAAATGATCTGCCTTAAGATATGTTTTTAATATTTTAAATTATTTAACGATGAAGCTGTCAAGAGCTGCGATAACCTTGTCAGCAGGAGCGTTGTCATGGATAGCAAGCTTAATATCCTTAGAGATATCAAGTGAGAAAATACCCATAATTGACTTAGCGTCAACAACGTATCTTTCTGTAATAAGGTCGAAATCGCCGTCAAATGTGTTTAAGATATTAACAAATTCCTTAACCTTGTTGATTGAGTCTACAT
>JAJQCI010000220.1 GCA_021202835.1 Clostridiales bacterium
ATAAGATTTTATCCCTGTTATACGGCAAAGGAGCTTATAGATATGGCGGAGGAACTGATATAATCATAAAAACTAAGAAAGGAGCTTTAACTTGTATCCTGTAATTTATAAAAATAAGGAATTATTTGTAATATCGAAATTAAATGAAAACACACTTATTCTTGCAAAAGACATAAAACGGCAAAACAAAAATAACGCAGTGGTTTTTGCCTGCGGTCAAAATGAAAGCAGAGAAAACAAAGCGTCCGCAAGGGCGCTGAAATGCTCTGTTATAAACGCAGTGCCGGATAATATTATTATGCCCTTTTATAACAAGAAAAATTATGTGCATTTTATACTTGCTGACCCCGACGAAGATAAAAACCTTTCCGAAGCTCTCAAGCTTACGGCCCTTTACAAAAATAAGACCAACATTGAAATTTATACATTCAACTCTACAAAGGAATCTGAGCTTTTGTTTGACAGCACCGACAAGGGAAAAACAGACGGCCTGACTGTTCAGCCGGTGAAATTAAGAAGGGTGAACATTGTGAGAAATCAGGTTTACCGCTATATTCTCAATAACTCTGTTTTTGAAAACGCCATAGAAGAATATAATGAAAAAATAATTTCCGTTCTTATCGTCGGTATGGGAAGCTACGGAATGGAAATGATGAAAGCTTTGATTTGGTGCGGACAGATGGACGGATATGTTTTAAGATTTCATATAATAGACAAACGTGAAAATATAGAAACCCTTTTCTATAGGGAATGCCCCGGCATACGCCAAAGGGGAACCCAGCCCAAAAGCGGAGAAGACTATTATGAATTTAATTTTTATCCCGAAACAGATGTCAAAACAGAAAAATTTATTGAAACCGTTAAGAATATTTCAGGCATAAGCACTGTCTTTATTTCTCTTGGAAACCACCAGTTAAACATAGAACCGGCCATAGACCTGAGAACGGTTTTTTCGGGAATGAAAATAGACGCCGGCTTAAAACCCGACCACAGCCGTGACGCCCTTCAGCTTCCTCATATTACGGCAGTGGTTCACTCCGACGAAAAGGCGGCTTTGTTAAATAAAAATTTACTCTCCAACTACAGACACCAGTATTACTGTATAGACAGCATAGGAGCCGTATCGGAGATGTTTTCATATGAAAACATATTGTCGCCGGAGTTTGAAAAAATGTCATATGAGATACATTCAAAATGGGGCGGCTTTGATGAATTTAACAATTATGAATATAACCGCCGCTCTTCTCTTGCCAGCGCAATACACAAGAAATACAGAGACGCTCTTATGCCCGAAGACGAAACAAAGGACGCTCTTGAACATAAACGCTGGAACGCCTATATGAGAAGTACAGAGGGCTATACATTCGGTTTTGTAAGAGACGATATAGCCCTGCGTCATCCACAGCTTGTTAAATATGATAATTTAAGCCGTGCGGAAAAAGATAAAGACCATAACGTAAATATGAAGTTTAATCAGGACGAAACAGTGTTTTAAGTGAAAACAGCCTCCCGAAGGCGAGATTAAAGTCTCAGGCCTTCGGGAGGCTGTTTTTTAATTTATCTGCAGCGCTAAAAGTGTTATATCGTCGTCCTGACCGGCATGATTCGAAAAAGAGATAACCTGCCGCCTTATATATGAAACAAGCTCCTTCATACTGTGAGAATCTGACATATAAAGGTCTACAGATTCAAGCAAACGGCTGTCGCCGAAAAACTTATCATCAGCTTTTTTTCATTTTGTGATTCGGTTACTCCGTCTGTATATAACAGAAGTATGTCGCCCTTTTCCATCTTAAGCTCAAATTCCCTATAAATGCCGGGATGTTTTTTTGAATAATAAGCGGCAAGAGGAAAATCGGGTTTTGTTTTAAGAAGCTGTGAGGGTTCGCCCTTTCTTTTTAAAACCGGAGGGTTATGGCCTGCGTTGACACAGGTTAAAATATTTGTTTTTACATCCATAACTGCCGTCCAAGATGTGACAAAGGTAGAATTTTCACGGTTCATTGTGCTCACGGAAAGAAGTCTGTTGACCTCCGAAAACACTGAAGAAAGCCTGTCTCCCGACATAAGCCTCATTTTTATCATTGTTTTTGTTATTGCCATATGCATTGCCGCCGGAATACCCTTGCCCATAACGTCTGAAATTCCAAAACATATATGATCGGAGTCAACAGAAAAATAGTCATAAAAATCGCCTCCGACCTCACATGCTGCGTCCATATCGGCATATAAATCTATATGAGCATGCTCTTTAAAGGCCGGATATGCTGTCGGAAGCATACTGCGCTGAATCTGCTCGGCAACTATCTGTTCCGAACGCATTGCCCTGTTTTCTTCCTTATATTGCTCATATGAAGAAATTTTTCTTTTTTGCATTTCTATAAATTCATCTTTTTCGGCAATTTGTTTTTTAAATCGTCAATTGTTTTTAAAAGCTCTTTTTTTCTCATATGGCTTTACAGCACCTTTCTTTTTATGGAATTAATATATAGTCTGTTTAGCATACACTGCTGATTTTCTCAAGGCCGGCGCTTGTTTTGATTTGAGTCGTCTGTTTTGGGCATAAGGCTTCCCCTTGCTGCGTAAACATATTCAAGCTCATCTTCGGAAAGCTGTGTTTCCGGCGCAGCAGACTCTATAACTCTGTCTAAATCATCATAGTCACGGCTGCCTTGAAGCTCCTGCATAGAAGCCATAATTTCGAGAAATTTCTCTATATTGGCAAATTTTTTTTCTTTCATATAACC
>JAJQCI010000033.1 GCA_021202835.1 Clostridiales bacterium
CCCCTATATTTATATACTTGTAATGGCGGCGGTTACTTATGGTGTCAGAGTTATTCCTCTGACGCTTATACGCAAAAAAACAGAAAACAGATTTTTGAAATCCTTTCTTTATTATGTGCCCTATGTAACTCTTGCGGTAATGACCTTCCCGGCCATACTTTCCGCCACAGACTCGGAAGTCTCCGCAGCTGCGGCCCTCATAGTGGGAGTCGCCGCAGCCTATATGGGCTTTGGCCTTTTTTATGTTGCCGCAGGCTGTACGGCAGTTGTTTTTATACTTGAGCTGTTTATGCTTTGACGCCTCTGCCGTCCTTAGACTCTCCGGTGTAAAGGTCATAGGGCGTTATCTGATAAACATAATAATTGAGCCAGTTGGAGTAAAGAAGGCTTGAATGAGCCTTCCACTGCGCTGTAATTTCACCCTCCGGATCATTATTTTTAAAATAGTTTTCCGGAACTTTTATTTTGATTCCTTTTTTTATGTCTCTTAGATATTCATTTTTAAGTGTATCCGTTTCATATTCGGAATGACCCATAACAAAGAACTGCTTTCCGCCCTGACCGGAAACAATATAAACCCCGGCCTTGTCTGACATACTTAAAATATTTAACCCGGGAACCTTTTCTATGTCATAGCGGCTGACCTCGGTATATCTTGAATGAGGCGCATAAAAATGGTCGTCAAAGCCTCTTAAAAGGTTTTCATGGTTATAAACCTTAGTATGCCTGTATATACCGAAAAGCTTTTCCTTAAGCATTCGCTTTTTTATGCCGTAGTGATAATAAAGCCCTGCCTGGGCCCCCCAACATATGTGGAACGTGCTTGTGACGTGGGTTTTACTCCATTCCATAACCTTTGTAAGCTCCTCCCAATAGTTGACCTCTTCAAACTCCATAAGCTCCACAGGCGCCCCTGTAATAATCATGCCGTCAAACATAAGCTGCTTAATATCATCGAAAACATTATAGAATGTTTTCAGGTGACTGGCTTCGGTATTTTTAGAAATATGGCTTTTCATCTGCAAAAATTTTATATTCAGCTGCAAAGGAGTGTTGCTTAAAAGGCGCAGAAGCTGAACCTCTGTTTCTTCCTTTTTAGGCATAAGATTTAAAATAAGAATCTCCAAAGGACGAATATTCTGTCCCAAAGCTCTGCTTTCGGTCATTACGAATATATTTTCGCCTTCCAAAACATTTTTTGCAGGCAGATTGTCCTGAACTTTTATCGGCATATCAACCATTCCTTTATTTTAGTATAATTTATATTTTAAACCAATTACGGTTATATGTCTAATTCTAAAAAAATATGCGTTCCTATAGCCTGAAGCTATATCAAACCATTTTTATTCCCTATAGGCCTCTCCCAAAATCTCACGGCTTTTCTCTTTAAGCCACTCCACAGTCAGTCCGCTTTGATATGAATGAATTCTGTTTGCCGCAGCAAGCTCGGCCGTATAGTCTGAAAGCTTATATGTTGTAATTAAATTCCGGCCGAAAAGCATGTGTGTAACCAGAGGAACAGCCTCATAGTCCTTTATGTGGGCGCTTCCCCCTTCGTTTGAAATTGTCACCTTTGCCATAGCCCCTAACATGGTTATGATTTTATCCTGATTTGAAACAAAATTTCCCAGAGAATAAAACACGAGGGTGCTGTTTCCGTTTACTCCTGTTATGGTTTCAACAGGCTGTATGACGTGGGGGTGTGTTCCTATAACAAGGTCTGCGCCGTTGTCGGCAAAAAACTGTGCCCACCGTTTTTCGCTTTCATCGGGCTCAGTCATATATTCCGTTCCCCAGTGAGGGCAGACAATCAAAAAATCGGCGTTTTCTTCGGCTTCGGCCATATCGGCTTTTATTTTCTCCTCATCAAGCAGATTTATAATATACTCCCTGCCCTCGGGCAAAGGAAGGCCGTTCGTTCCGTATGTATAATTCATAACAGCGACCCTTAAACCCTGCTTTTCATAATAATACACGCTTCTGTTTTCATAGTCCTCCAAGGTGTCGTGAATGCCCAAACAGGCCGTACCGGGATGTTTTCCCCTCCAAAACTCAATAGTATTGTCTATGCCGGCGGCTCCCTTGTCAAGAGCGTGGTTTGTAGCGTGAAGAACTATATTAAAGCCGGCGTTCACAAGGGCGTCTCCCAGCTCCGTGGGGCTGTTGAAAAGGGGATATGCTGAAAGGCCCATTTCCGTTCCTCCCAAAATTACCTCCTGATTTACAAGGGCAATGTCGCTTGCCTGTACGTCATCTTTAATTTGGGCAAAAAGATGGTCAAAACAGTAGCTTCCGTCCTCCTGTCTGCCGCTTCCGTAAACACCTTCATGGGCAAGAATATCCCCTATCATAATCAAATCTATTTCCGCCGCTTCGGTTGTTGTTTCCGTAGTGGTTTCTGCAGTTGTTTCTTCGGCGGACACTGCCTCGGCGGTTTCTTCCTCACCGGAAAACACAGCCACACTGTAATCGTTCAAAAAAGCCGAATAAGCTATTAATCCCATATAAGCAATTCCCAAAACAACGACACAGACAAAAATAACCGTAATAAATTTTCTCACCCTAATCTCTCGTTCCGCAAAAAACTCATTTTTATTTTTTATATAACGTAATTTTATCACAAACCCACAAATTCCGCAATAAAATTTAACTAATACTGCTGTGATTAGTTTACCGCCTTTTCTAATGCTTTTTTTCATTAACAGTGATAAAATGAAAATATCTTGATTCAGAAGGGAGA
>JAJQCI010000364.1:0-2193 GCA_021202835.1 Clostridiales bacterium
GATATAAACAGACTCCGGACTGTTTCGGGCGGAATCCGGCAGCGGTTTTTACGGGAAATTTTTAAACTGTGTTAAAGTAAACAGGAAAATCCGTTATAATAAAAGTACAGAAATACGGAAAAAGAAAGATTTGCGGTTATTATTATAAAATATTTGAAAAATAACCGGATATCTGATATAATGTGCCTTGGAAGAGGTGAAATAAAATGGCTTTTGACGGAATTATGGTAAACGCTGCAGTCAGCGAGCTTAACAAAACGATTTTAAACGGAAAAATAGACAAGGTATATCAGCCCGAAAGGGATAATATTGTTTTGCAGATAAGATCAATGGGGAATGCATACAGGCTTTTTTTAAGCGCAAACCCTTCGGCGCCCCGATTGAATTTAACGGAAACCAGATATGAAAATCCACAGACGCCGCCCCTTTTCTGTATGGTTTTAAGGAAAAGAATCGGCGGAGGAAAGATAACGAAAATTTATCAGCCGAATTTTGAAAGAGAGGTTATTTTCGAAATAGAGGCTGTAAACGAAATGGGAGATTTTGTTATAAACAGGCTCATACTTGAGATTATGGGCAGACACTCAAACCTTATTTTGGTAAGCAGTGAGGGCGTTATTCTGGAAGCCGCAAGGCACATAAACTATGAGGTCAGTTCTGTGAGAGAGGTTCTCCCGGGAAAGGCCTATGAAAATCCTCCTTCACAGGGAAAGCTTAACCCTTTGGAGCTTTCGGAGGAAAACTTCGGGGCCTCCATAGCGGCAAACCCTTCGGTTAAAATTCAGCAGCTTATATATAAGTCATACACGGGTATAAGCCCGGTAATAGCCGAGGAAATCTGTTACAGGGCAGGGCTTAACTCCTCAATGAATACAGAAGAGCTTACGTCTTCGGATAAATCCGCCCTCTTTTCTTCATTTAGGGCATTGACGGATGAAATTAAGGCGGAGAAATTTTCTCCATGTATATATTTTGAAAATGACGGAAAGCCCAAGGAATTTGCGCCTGTTGAATTAAGCTGTATAGACAGTCTTAAACACAGCACCTATGAAAGCTGCTCTCTTATGCTTGAGGCTTTTTATTCGAAGAGAGATTTGGTTTTCAGAATGAGCCAAAAAACTCACGACCTGAGAAAGCTTATTACAAACAACATCGAAAGATGTGTGAAAAAGAAGGATATTCAAAACAGAACCCTAAAAAGCATAGAAAACAGAGAAACCCACAGGCTTTGGGGCGAGCTTTTGATCTCCTACGCCTACAGTATAAGAAGCGGCGACAAGGAAGCTAAGGTCATAAATTTTTATGACGAAAACCAGGCGGAAATAACAATTCCTCTTGACCCCGACCTGTCTCCTCAGGAGAATGCACAGAAATATTTCAAGAAATACAACAAGGAAAAGAGAACCTTTGCCGCTCTGCAGACCCAAATAAAAGAAAACGAGGATGAGCTATATTATTTGGAAAGCGTTTTAACTTCTGTTTCAGACTGCACAAGCGAACAGGATATAAGAGAAATAAGGCGTGAGCTTTATGAACAGGGCTTCATAAAGAAACACAAGGGCTTTGAAAAAAACAAAAAGTCCGCTAAAAAATCAGAACCCCTTAAGTTTATATCCTCTGACGGTTTTTCAGTCTCAGTGGGCAAAAACAACACCCAAAATGATGAGCTGACTATGAAAACGGCTAAAAACTCAGATCTTTGGTTTCACACAAAGCAGATACCCGGTGCTCATGTTGTTGTTTTTACGGAAGGAAAAGAGGTTCCCGATACAACAATAACAGAAGCCGCCCTTCTTGCCGCTTATTACAGCAAGGCAAGACAGGGGAGTCTGGTTCCCGTTGACTATACGGCTAAGCGCTTTATAAAAAAGCCCAACGGCTCAAAGCCCGGCTTCGTAATTTACACCACAAACAAAACAGCCTATGTCACTCCCAAAGAGGAGCTTATAGAAAAAATAAAAAAAGCATAAAATCAAAAAGAGTATCACGGAATCCCGATACTCTTTTTTGACTTTAATATTGTCAGCTTGCTTTAAGCTCAAGGCGAAGGCGGTCGGCTATAAGAGCTATAAATTCGCTGTTTGTGGGCTTGCCCTTTGTGCTGCTTATTGTGTAGCCGAAAAGATTGTTGATTGCGTCTACCTTTCCTCTTGACCATGCCACCTGTATGGCGTGGCGGATTGCCCTTTCGTC
>JAJQCI010000364.1:2203-2732 GCA_021202835.1 Clostridiales bacterium
TGCTTGAGGTGGTTCTGTGCTTTTTGGCAATTGTGGGATAAAGCTCCTTTGTGAAGATATTAAGCACATCGATATCGTTAATGGCCATAATTATGGCGTCTCTCATATAGTGATATCCTCTTATGTGGGCAGGAACTCCTATTTCGTGAAGAATATTTGTTACTCTTGTTTCCAGGTCATATTCGCTTTTTCCCGTTACGAAAATATTTTTGTTTAAATCAGTGTCGTTTAAGGGCTCCTTTATCTGTCTTATTCTCGTCGTCAGCATATCCAAATCCACCGGCTTGGCTATATAATAATATGCCCCTGCGGCTATGGTTCTGAGGGTAAACTGTTCGCTTGTTATGGCGGTTAATATTATGCATTTAGTGTTTGTTTTTTCGCTGCTTTCATTAAGCCTTTCCAAAACGCCCAAACCGTCAAGACCGGGAAGAATTCCGTCGATTAAAGCTATGTCGGGTTTTTCGCTTATAATTTTTCTGTAAGCCGATTCGCCGTCTTTAACTATTTCGGAAACAGTCATATCCGG
>JAJQCI010000144.1:0-218 GCA_021202835.1 Clostridiales bacterium
CATTTAATACATAATGTTAAACCCCCGGGCCGGGGAGGGGCGAGGGAAGCCGTGGGAGGGGCACGGCTGTCCCCCTCCCACGGCTTCCGCAAGCTTAAGCGATTGGTTACACCGCAGTATTTTTCTTGCCTTTAAGCAGAAGGAAAGCGAATCGACAAAAGAGAAGTGAATAATTAATAGATTTGCAATAACCCATTATTGCAGTATTGTTGAAGGTG
>JAJQCI010000144.1:228-2477 GCA_021202835.1 Clostridiales bacterium
GTGCGTTACGCCCTCGGGCGGCGTAACGAAACCCTTTTTCACAGCACAAACGGAAGGAAATGTCAAGGGTCCGCAAGGACTTGTCTTGCCCTTGACATTTCCTTCCGTTTGTGCTACCCACCTGCGCCGTCGGCAGACTTTCGGCAGCGTGAAATAAAAAAAGACCTCCAAATGTTTCATCGGAAGTCTTTTGTATTTAACCGTCGTTTCTTGAAGGCCGGGGAGTTGCTTTCGGCAAAGTGATTTTGAAGGTTGTGCCTTCTCCGATTTTCGATTTTGCCTCTATTTTGCCTTCATGAGTGTCGATTATCCACTTTGCTATTGAAAGCCCTAAGCCCGTCCCGGGGATTTCCTTATTTCTGGACTTGTCCCCTCTGTAGAAACGCTCAAAAATTCTGGGCAAATCCTCCTCGGAGATACCTATGCCGTTGTCTGAAATTTCTATCACCGGATTTTCATCCTTATCTTCATAAAGTCTTATAAGAGTCTTTTTATTTTCGGGTTTTCCGTATTTTGCGGCATTTTCCAAAAAAATATATATAAGCTGTTTTATAAGATTTTCGTCGGCGTATATATAAAAACGGCCGTTTTCCTCAAAAGTAACATCTGTTGCGTTTTCTATGGCTTCACCGTCTTTAACGATATCGGCAATAAGGTCATTTAAAAGGAAAACCGTTTTCTTAACTTCGTGTTCCTTTTTTTCGCCTCTGGCAAGATAGAGCATTTGGTTAATCATACCCGACATATATTCCGTTTCGGTTTTGATAGAGTTTATAGCTTCTTCCAGAACAGAGGGGTCACTTTTTCCCCATCTTGAAATAAGGTTTGCATACCCCTGTATAACGGAGATTGGGGTTCTAAGCTCGTGAGAAGCGTCGGATATGAACTGCTTTTGACTTTCGAATGAGTTCTCCAGTCTTTTTATCATATCATTAAACGTGAGGGCAAGGGTTCTTATTTCGTCATCAGCTTCGGGAACATCTATTCTCAGATTAAGGTCGGAGATACTTATTTTCCCTGCTGTTTCGGTTATATCCGTTACGGGCTTTAAGAATTTTCGGCTGATAAGAACGCCTATTAAATAAGCCGAAATTACACCCAAAACATTTACTCCCACGAAAAGAAAGGCGAATGTTTTAAGCGTGTTGGATTCATACTCATAAAGCCTGAAGGCTTGAATCATATAGGAGTTGTTGTTATAGTGAATTGTTTTTTCACTGTATAAATATCTCTCTCCCATAAAATCATAGCTGCGCAGCCCGGGCTTTTCTTCGGGTGCGCCTCCTCCGGGGTCCATTTTGGGGTTTGTGGCTGCCGGCGGTTCAACGCCGCTGTTTATGATTATTCTTGCCTCAATATTTTTGTCTCCTATAAGTGCGCTTATATTTTCAACGGTTACGTCTCCACCGGAAAGTATAAACTCTTCTATGTCCTTTATTGTGTTTGTAAGCTCTTTTTTAGAATTGTCCCTGTAATAATAGGATAAATTCATAAGCACAAATATGGAAGTCAATATTAAAGCAACGGCAAATATACTGGCATAGAGATAGGTTATTTTCTTCCCTATGGGCATACGCTTAAACCAAACTGAAAAATTATTCTTCATCGTCTTTAACATAATAGCCTACACCGCGAATCGTATGGATAAATTTTTCGTTATATTTATCGTCAATTTTTGTTCTTAAATATCTTACATAAACATCAACAACATTTGTTTCTCCGAAATAATCATAGCCCCAAACCTTATTTAAAATCTGCTCTCTCGATATAACGATATTTTTGTTTTTGATAAGATATGCCAAAAGATCGAACTCTCTTTTTGTAAGCTCTATTGTGTTGTCTTTAAGCTTAACGGTTCTCTTTCCCAAATCAAGGGTTAAATCTTTGACGGTAAGTTTGTTTTCATCGTCTGCCTCATGAGAGGTTCTCTTATGCTTAAGGGCAACTCTCATTCTTGCCAAAACCTCTTCTATGGCAAAGGGCTTTGTTATATAATCATCTGCTCCGTTGTCAAGCCCCATAACCTTATCCATAACCTCACCCTTGGCTGTTATCATAATTATAGGCACATCTGAAACCTTTCTGATTCTCCTGCAGACCTCTATACCGCTTAAATTGGGAAGCATTAAGTCTAAAAGAACAATATTGGGCTTTTCCTCATCAAATTTTTCAAGAGCGCTTCTTCCGTCGTTTGCAACAACTACTTCATAACCCTCATGCTTAAGCTCCAGTTCAACAAATCTGGCAAG
>JAJQCI010000144.1:2487-2719 GCA_021202835.1 Clostridiales bacterium
CTTAACTTCGTCTTCAACTATTAAAACCTTTACGGTACTGTTGTCCATACATACCTTCCTTTCTTCATAATTTTTTCAAACCGCAGCCTGAAAGCTGCTTAGGGCGGCAAAGACAGCTCCCTTAGGAAATTTCCCACGGTGTTTTATATAATCATTATACAATATATTTTTTTCAAAGTCTATTAGTTCAATTGAAAAAATTATAAAATTTTTCATTTATACGGTGATTAAC
>JAJQCI010000046.1 GCA_021202835.1 Clostridiales bacterium
GCGGTAAACGAACAATTTACAAAAATTTATTTTTATTATGTTGACAACGTTTGTTTAAAACATTATAATGTTTAAAGGGACTGAGATTAAAAATAGGTTAAAATATACAATTGTTTTTCGAAAAAGGCGGTGATGTTATGGGGAAGGATTTTATAAAGGCCTGGGCGATTTTGCCCCAGATTGCTCTTATTATGCTTACGCCCATAATTCTTTGTATTCTCCTGGGGCATTTTCTCGATACACTTGCCGGAACGGAGATTCTTTTTCTTCTTATTTTTACATTTTTAGGCGTAGGGGCGGCCTTCAGAAGTCTTTATATGTTTTACATCAGAAATTACGGGAAAGATAATAAAGAAAGTAAAAAGGAGAACTGACAGTGTTTAATATTTCCGATACAACGAAACAGGTTTTAATATATCTCTTTGCGCTTACCGTTATTGCTTTCGGCATAGGCTGTGTTTTTATTCCCAAAGACGGAAGCTTTTATCTTGCCGTTTCAACGGGCTCCTACGGCCTGGGCCTTTTTTTGGGCTTTGCTTTCGGCTGTGTTAAAATGGTTCTTCTTGAAAGGTCTGTTATAAGAACCCTTGATATGGATAAAAAAACGGCAAACGGCTTCGCAAGGCTTCATTTTGTGTTCAGATATTTTTTGACCTTTGCTTTTTTGGCGGCTGCGGCTCTTATAGACTGTATAAGCCTTTTGGGAGCGATAATTCCCCTTTTGCTCATTCAGCCGGCGGCTTATATGGCTTCCAGAAAAATAAAGGACATTAAGGAAAGTTCCTGACGATGTGATATTTTCGGCTTTGACCGTTAATATATAATTTTAAGAAAGGAGGGAAATAAATGGATTTCGGCAGTGCTTATATTCCCATCACAATAGGTAATTTCAGCTTCAGGCTTACCGAAACGGTTATCGACACTTGGATAATTATGCTTGTTTTAATAATCTTTGCCATAATCGTAAGAATTAAGCTAAATAAATTTACCGAGGTTCCCGAGAGCGGTTTCCAAAATGTTATTGAAACCATGGTGGAAATGATGGAGAATTTTGTGTCAAGTACAATGGGCGAGAAATACAGCTATTTCGGCTGCTGGTTTTTCGGAGTTTTTGCTTTTATTCTTACCTCAAACCTGAGCGGTCTTGTTGCTCTGCGTCCGCCTACGGCTGACTTGGCCACAACCCTGGCTCTTGCGCTTACTACCTTCGTGCTTATACACTTTATGGGTATATTCACAAGCAAGCTTGGCTATTTAAAGGGCTATTTTGAACCTGTTCCCTTTTTGATGCCTTTAAATATAATCAGTGAAATAGCTACACCTATTTCGCTGTCTTTCCGTCTGTTCGGAAATATTTTGGGCGGTCTTATCATTATGGGGCTGGTTTACACTCTGCCCGTATATGTAAGATTCTTTATTCCCGGCTTTTTGCATATGTATTTTGATGTGTTTGCAGGCTGTCTGCAGACCTTCATTTTCGTAATGCTTTCTATGACCTTCATTAAGGACAAAACCCCCGAATAAGGTTTAAGAAAGAATTTCAGAAAGATTTAATTTTTCAAAACTCAAGGAGGATTAACTAAATGGACATCACAACTATTGAAACAGGAAGAGCGTTTGTGCTTGGCTGCTCCGCTATAGGCGCAGGCATCGCCATGATAAGCGGTTTAGGTACAGGTATCGGACAGGGCTATGCAGCAGGCAAAGGCGCAGAAGCCGTAGGCCGTCAGCCCGAAGCAAGAGGAACAATTATGTCAACCATGATCTTAGGCCAGGCCGTTGCAGAGACAACAGGTATCTACGGTCTTGTAGTTGCTCTTATTCTTCTGCTTGCAAATCCGCTTGTAGGTCAGGTAAGCGGTTCGTAATTTATCGCTTAAAAGAATGTAAAAAAGCTGAAAGGAGGTTTAATAACCTTGAGCAGTTGTTATCTTACTGTTGTACACGGCCTTCTTCCCGAAGGCTACAGCTTCATTCTTAATCTTGATAAGGATTTGCTGATTGAAATAGGTTTCCAGCTTTTTAATACAGTATTTCTTTGTTTGTTTTTGGGTTATATTCTTTATAAGCCCGTCACTAAATTTTTAAAGGCAAGACGTGAGAGAATTGCCGGAGATTTAAAAAGCAGCAGAGAAGCTAAGGAACAGGCTGAAGCCCTTTTAAAGAAATATGAGGCTAAACTTAACGAAATTGCAGACGAAAAAGCTGCTATTTTGGAAAAAGCCCAGCAGGAAGCCGCTGCAAACAGAAGCCTTATTATAGAAGAGGCCAATAAGGAAGCCAGCGACATAAAGGCAAGGGCTAAGCTGCAAATTGAAAGAGACAGAGAAGAAGCACAGGACGAAATAAGACTTCAGATTATTCAGGTTTCAACCCTTATAGCAAGTCGTTTTGTTAAAGAGTCGCTGAACGAATCCACTCAAAATATGATAGTGGAAGATGTAATTAAGGATTTGGGTGATGTTAAATGGCAAAGCTAGCATCGAGATATTCCACGGCTCTCTTCCGGCTTGCCCTCGAAAAAAAAGATTTGGACAGGTATTATGACCAAATTCTTGTTTTAAACGAGGCAGTCTGCAAGGACGAAGAGATTATGGAATTTATCAAAAATCCCAATTTTTCATCTGAAGAGAAGTTTAATTTATTTGAAAATATATTTAAGGGGAAGGTTGAAGACGATATTTTAGGGCTTCTCTCAGTTG
>JAJQCI010000246.1 GCA_021202835.1 Clostridiales bacterium
TGCATTGCTATTTGGCTGTCAGTTTTAAGCTAAACTCGTGTAGACACTATCTAGGCTGAAAGATTTATAAAATATGGCGCTTATGAAAATATTTACAAATATATTGCAGGATTATACAATTTATGCTGCAACACAAGTGTTGTCATTCTCCGTTTTGACCAAAGGTTATTAAAAAAATTTAAAAATTTAAAAGGACACAAGGAGGCTTACTTTAAAGGACATTTTAATTTCCTTAAAAAAATTTTATTTACCTGTTGAAAAAAACAAAATTATGGTGTATAGTATATATTATACTAAACGCCTATGAAATTTGTGGGCTGTGCTGCTTAATTACATTTTGGTTATAAATTACTTCAAATATTTTAGGCGTTTAGTATAACATCTGCACACATATTAAAAAGAAATCTGAAAGGAGACGGAATGATGTATAAAATTGTCAGCAAACGCTATTTGACGGACAATATAATTTATATGGATATTCTTGCGCCGAGGGTTGCTAAGTCATGCAAGCCGGGGCAGTTTGTTATTGTTATTGATGATGAAAAGGGGGAAAGAGTTCCCCTTACTATTACGGATTATGACCCCGAGGCAGGAACGGTTGCCATTGTTTTCCAAACAGTCGGCAGTTCGACCCGTGCCCTTGAAAAATATGAAGTGGGCGATTCTGTAGAAAGCTTTGTGGGCCCTTTGGGCAGACCCAGCGATTTATGTGATTTAACCCCGGAAGAATTAAAAGAAAAGAAAATAATTTTTGTCTGCGGAGGCGTAGGAACGGCGCCGGTTTATCCCCAGGTTAAATATCTCAAAGAGAGAGGAATTGACTGCGACGTTATTATAGGGGCAAGAAATAAGAATCTTCTTATACTTACGGAAGAAATGGAAAAGGTTGCCGGAAATCTTTACATAGCTACTGATGACGGAACCCTGGGCTTTAAAGGAAACGGAAGCCAGCTTCTCACCAAGCTTGTAAAAGAGGACGGAAAGGAATATAACCACGCCGTTGTAATAGGGCCTATGATAATGATGAAGTTTACATCTATGACAACGAAGGAACTGGGTATACCCACTGTTGTCAGCTTAAACCCCATTATGGTAGACGGCACGGGTATGTGCGGCGCCTGCCGGGTTACTGTAGGGGGAGAGGTTAAATTTGCCTGTGTTGACGGCCCCGAGTTTGACGGCCACAAGGTAAACTATGACGAAGCTATGAGAAGGCAGACAATGTATAAAACAGAGGAAGGCAGAGCACAGCTTGCTGCCGAAGAGAAAAACGACAATCATAAATGCGGCTGCGGAGGTGGAAAATAATGGCTATGAATATGAAGAGAGTTCCCGTCAGAGAACAGGACCCTAAGGTTAGAGCCACGAATTTCGAAGAGGTTTGTTTAGGCTATAACGCAGAAGAAGCTATGGAAGAAGCTAACCGCTGTTTAAATTGTAAAAATCCCAGGTGTGTCAGCGGCTGCCCTGTTTCAATTAATATTCCGGCCTTTATAAGCTGTGTAAAAACAGGTGATTTTGAAGGCGCAGCAAAGGAAGTAGCTAAATATTCGGCCCTTCCGGCTATCTGCGGAAGAGTTTGCCCCCAGGAAACACAGTGTGAGGGAAAGTGTGTTTTGGGCATAAAGGGCGAGCCTGTTTCAATAGGCAAGCTTGAGAGGTTTGTTGCCGACTGGTCTTTAGAAAAAAATTTAGATTTAATCGAAAATCAGCCTTCAAACGGCAAGAAGGTAGCAGTTATAGGGGCAGGCCCTGCAGGGCTTACCTGTGCCGGCGATTTGGCAAAGAAGGGCTACAGCGTTAAAATTTTTGAAGCTCTTCACAAAACCGGCGGCGTTCTCTCCTACGGAATTCCCGAATTCAGACTTCCCAAAGACAGAGTTGTTGCCAAAGAGGTTGAAAGCATAAAGAAGCTGGGTGTTGAAATAGAAACAAACGTTATTATAGGAAAAACCGTGACAATAGATCAGCTTTTCGATGAGGAAGGCTATGACGCTGTTTTTATAGGCTCCGGCGCAGGGCTTCCAAAATTTATGGGCATACCCGGCGAAATTGCAAACGGAGTTGTTTCCGCAAACGAATATTTGACAAGAGTAAACCTTATGAAGGCATACAAAGATGACTATGCTACTCCTGTTAAAATCGCCAAAAAGGTTTGCGTTGTAGGCGGCGGAAACGTAGCTATGGACGCAGCAAGAACGGCCCTTCGTCTCGGCGCCGAAACTCACATAGTTTACAGAAGAAGCGAAGCCGAGCTTCCGGCAAGAGTTGAAGAGGTTCACCACGCTAAGGAAGAGGGTATTATATTTAACCTTCTTACAAACCCCACTGAAATTCTCGTTGACGAAAACGGCTGGGTTAAGGGTATGAGAGTTATAAAGATGGAGCTTGGAGAGCCCGACTCAAGCGGCAGACGCCGCCCTGTTGAAATACCCGGGTCGGAATATGACATTGAGTGTGATATGGTAATTATGTCACTGGGAACATCTCCCAACCCCCTTATTTCCTCCACAACAAAAGGCCTTGACACAAATAAGCGCCTCTGCATAATCGCTGATGAGGAAACGGGCAAAACCACAAAGGATCATGTTTACGCCGGCGGTGACGCAGTAACAGGCGCCGCAACGGTTATTTTGGCAATGGGCGCAGGCAAGAAGGCCGCAGCCGCTATAGATAAAGAATTAAGCGGAAAGTAATAATTG
>JAJQCI010000325.1 GCA_021202835.1 Clostridiales bacterium
TTAAGCTCGGAGGGTTCAAAGCCGTGTTTTGTTTCCTCTCCGGCGGCGTTTACCTCCAAAAGAATATCGGTAACAAGGCCGGCTTTTAAGGAGCGGCGGCTTATTTCCTCCGCCAGATGTACACTGTCAACGGAATGAATAAGCTTAACCTTTCCTATTATATATTTTACCTTGTTGGTTTGAAGGCTGCCTATTAAGTGCCAGCTTACGTCACCCTTAATAACATCCACCTTGCTCATAAGCTCCTGAACTCTGTTTTCGCCCAGTTCCTTAACGCCTAAGTCAACAAGCTGCTGAATTCTGTCACAGTCTACCGTTTTTGTAACCCCCAAAAGAATAATATCCTCCGGGCGCCTGCCTGATTTAATGGCGGCCTTTTCGATATTTTGTCTTATTTCTTCAAGATTTTCTTTAATGTCATTCATAAAATCACTCGATTCCTGTTTTATTTATAAAGCATATCATCTGCTTCTATGTTTTTGGGGTCTACCACAACTCTGTCATAAATACTCAAATTGGTGTTTCTGGCCGGGTCAAGTATTGTGTGGGTTGAGTTTGAGGTGCTTCCTTCCAAATCTATTGTATAGAACTGTGCTATGCCCGTGTTCATAATATATACACCCTGTCTTGTTTCAACCTCGGAAAGCTCATAGCTGTCGCTGTTGTCGTCGGGGTTTAAAATAACATCATGAAGCACCAGAGTATCATAGCCCACGGGGAAATATGCATAGTCGCCCTTAGGCTCGCCAACGGAGACTGTTGTGCCGTTTTGCTTTGTAACCGCACCGTTTGAAACATATTCCGCCGGAATTTTTATAAGAGTATTTTCAACTATAGACGAATTTGAAATCTTATAGCCGGTCTGAACCTTGTCTATTTCAAATGACAGATTTCGGCTTGACATAAATTCTATCATGTATTTCGAAGCCCTTAAAACCATATACGTTTTCTTGCTGTCAGGCACAAAGGTTTCAACAATAACGTCCATCTCTATATTTTGGCCTATAGGGTCGGTAAGATATATTGTGTGTCTGTCACCCTGCTCCCAGTCCAAAACATAGTCAGAGTCTATGTATGCAGCTATATACCACACATTTGACGTTACTATTTTAAATATGTTTTCTCCCTCGGCAACCTGTGACCCTGCAACGTGGGAGCTGTCTGTTCCCTGCTTTATATCGCTTTCGGAAAGATTTCCCACCGTGTCGGGAGTAAACTCGCTCTCACAGCCGTCTGTTTCAAGACACAAAATTCCGCCCTCAAGAGCTGTGTAGGTTCTTGAATTTTCGGCGATTACCGTTTCCGCCTGCTGTTTCTGTGCCGCCTCGGCAGAGTCTGTTCCGCTTGAAAGAATAGACTGGTTTCTTGTTTCCTGTTTAACCTGTGCATTATTGGTAAAATCCCTTAAAGCCTCAACATCCAAAACAACAAAGCTCATCGAAGCTTCGTCGGCAAGGTTTTTAAGCTCAAGATTAAACAGAATGGCATCATCGTTTGTTTCGTCTATTTCCTGCCTTACCTTTTCGGCGCTTATAATGTCGTCGTTTATTTTGTTTATTGAATTTTCGGCTTCTTAAACGGCGTCGGTCAGCTTTACGGTACATATAATATCGCCCGTTCTTACCTTTTCTTCCGAAGGAACCAGAAAATTAATTTCTCCGTCAATATCAGACTGATAAGCCGTTTCGGTTCTGACAATAAGCCCCTCGGCCGATTTAGGGGTGTCGATGCTTCCTATTTGAATTGTATCATAGCTTACGGCTGTTTTCAAAGCATATGTCAATATGTTTCCCCCTATGTAAAGAGCAGAAACCAAAATAAAAACAACCATAAAGACCTGAGCCGCTCCCTCATAGCCTATTCCGCTGACCTTTTTGTGAACAACCCTGCTGCTTTTGCGCTTTTGGCTTGAAGCCGGCGTTTTTCTTAGCGAAGTCTGAGAGGTTCTTCTTGCTGAAGCCGCCGTAGAGGAGGTTCTCGCAGTTAGCCTTCTGTTTTCCTCACTGCCGTATTTCGAAGCCGACGTTCTCGTTGTTCTCAGAGAGGTTCCTGCCGTTCTCGAGGAGGTGCCTGCTGTTCTTAAGGAAGTGCCCGTTGTTCTTGAGCTTGAACGTAACAAGGTGTCTGAGGTCCGTGTGCTTGTCCGGGCGGCCGTTCTGCCTGCTGTCTCTCCCGTGCGTCTTTTTTTGACATCATTTATGTTTATAACATTTCTGCTTTGAGAGCTTCTCGCCGAAGAAGAACGCTTTGAAGAAGATGTTCTCTCCGGAGTTCTGCTTCGTGAAGAAACCGTCGCCGGCAGAGCCCTGCGGCTTGAAGAAGACGTTCTTGAGCTTGATGAAGCTCTTTTTGCCGAAGAGGATGTTCTGCCCGAAGAAGATGTGCTTCTTGAAGAAGACTTTCTTCTTCCGGCTGTAGATATTGAATTTTTCTTGTTTTTTCCGTTATTTTTCTTATCTGCCAATTTACATCAAATCCTCGGTATGTTTAAATTAGATTTCATAAATATTCCCCCTTCGGAATATAAATATGAAAAAAGAGAGGTTGGTTAAAATAAAGCCTTTTAAACACATTATACTCCTGTTTGTTTTAATTTTCAATATAATGCTTATATTTTTTCCCAAAGAATCAATAGCTGCGGCCAAAGACGGGCTGCTGCTTTGGTATACGGCTGCTCTGCCTTCTCTCTTTCCCTTTGCCG
>JAJQCI010000362.1 GCA_021202835.1 Clostridiales bacterium
GTGTAAGCCTGTATTGTAAAAGAATTAAATCGGGGGAGGATTTATAATTATGAAGAAAAAATTTTACATTATTTTTATTTGTGTGTTATCTTAATTCGGAAATGTATATGCTTCCGAAGGCACGCCGGAAAGCGGCAAATTTGAAGAACAGATTATTGATTATGATTCAAGAACATTAGCCTACAGAAACAGCCCCAAACAGTTTAAAAACAATGAAACATATGTGGAATATAATGTTTATCTTGACGGGGAAGATACCGGCAAAATTCTCAGGGGCTATGAATATAATTCTGATTTGATCGGAAATCTTGTTTCATTTGAAGATTTAATAGAGGCTTTCGGAGGAGAGTATACCTATTCACCTGTAAACAGCCTGATAAAATTCAACAATGAGGCCGTTGACCACTACAGCTCTGTTAATTACAGCTGGGGAACATTCAGGCTCGACGGAAAATCATACAGAATTATGATACAGTATCCGCCTTCGGAAACAACCGAATATCAGTATTTTTATATGTCACTGGTGGACGAAAACGCAGAAGCTCCCACCGAGTTTTTCCTGTCGAACAGGCAGAGCGGATATTATGTTGACGATGAGATATATGTTCCTATAGAGTATGCTTATTATATTGCTCAGCTGGAATCAAAAATGATGAATTTTGATAACGGCGCCTTTAATATAAAAACCTTTGATTTTGAGAGGGAAGAGCAAATATTAGACGAGCAGTTTCCCGACGGAGGGCACCTTAAGCTTAATGATGAACGCTGGCCAGATAATACACGAACACGTGAAGATTTTTATGAGGGTTCATCAAAGGAATTTATAGATGCTTTTATGGCGGTTAAGGGTTATATTGAAACCCATATTTCCTACGGATATTCCATACCCTGTGAAGCTGCAAAGGAATACTGCGGCCTGCTTCTGCTGGGAGCATATCGTTTGGGAAGTATAGGCTATGACCTGTATATGGACTATAACGAAGATTTGGAGGCCTATGTGGTTTATAACAAAGACTATAGCAGGCTTATTGACGGAACAGATGAAGACAGGGATAAGGAGCTTAGGCTTATAGTTGTCATAGCATATGACGGAAAGATGATTTATTACTATTGATAAAAAAGAGGACAAAAATGAAAAATTTTATTTTGAGTATAATTTTTTTAGCACTGGGGATTTTTTCGGCTGTGATAATATATGAGGCTTTGATGGTCAAAAGCGGCGATTATGCATATTGCAAAAATTATATTGAGAGTGAACTTAAATCTCAATTTGAAAACGGATATGAGGATTATAAGACATATGTTATGATTAAATATTTGAACGGCGAACAGGCCCGGCTTGAGGATGTTATGTCACAACGGGCTGAGTCGGAAAAATACGGAGCAACAACAGCGAGCTTCAGACACAGGGAATTGGCTCACAGTCTCAGTCATTATTGGAATGTATTGGAATATTCTGATAAATACGGCTTAGACCCCAGTGATTTTTCTCTGAATTTGGAGCTTAAGTTTAAAAAGCTTCAAATTACACCCTTTGATAAGGCATATATAGCTGTAAACTTTAACGAAATCATAAAATACGGCGAAGAAACGGTTTGGTACGGACACAATGCAGATTATGAAATAACATTAAAAAAGCAAAACGAAGAATGGGAAATGAGCTATATGAACTGGGATAACCTAGCGAGAAACGGCTCCTCAAAAAAAGAATATGCCGATGGCAGGTTCAGCGGCGAAATAAAGGAATATACCGGTCCGTAAGTATAAATGAACAGGGGGCACGTGAAAATGAAAAAACGCATTAAAGTCAAAGCATTGATTTTGGCTGCTTTGCTTGTCGTTATTGCTGGAGTGTTTATTAAGCTAAAGGCAAATTCAAGGGCCTTGAACAATGAGAGAATTGGTTTGGCGGAGAGATATTTGGAAAACAAGTATGAGCAAAAAATGATATATGATCACATAGAATCCGCCGGAAAAGAGTCCGGAGGAGTATGTGTTTATTTTCATACCGAAACACAGCCGGAAATAGATTTTCACGTTTTGGTGTATGGAAGCGATTTGGGCAGTGAGTCGATAAACGATGATGTGCGCAAGACTGTAAAAGACGGTTATGTTTTTTCGAGAGATACATATTTCTATTTTCGGTTTTCAAATTATGTTAAAAAAGCTGGTGCGGAAACAGTCGAAAAAATATGGCCTGAGGACACAGAAGTCAAAGCATATATAGAAAACCTGCACGCAGTTCCCGAAAATGTTTATGAAGGCATGTCGGATGAAGAAACAGAAAAAAACTGGAACTATGAGCTTTACATAGCCGTAGACACAAAGGACATTGAAGACTTAAAGGGTGAAGCCGAAAAAGCAGGGCTTTATGAAAAAATTCTTGAAACCGCCGAGAACCTGGTTTCATACGGGCTTTCGCCCGACAGTATTATTTTTGCTTTTTATTCTTTTAAAGAAGGTCACTATGATGCGCTTATGAATGACAATTATTTGGATTTGACTGTTGATAACCCGGCTGATACAGACCTGCAGGAAGTAATTGAAGATTTGGTAAATAATATGATTAATGATTAACATTTTTTAATATTACGAAAAGAGCCGCAGCGGAAAACAAATATGTTCCGCAGCGGCTCTTTAATATTTATGGCTTTTGAAAGCTTTATGTGCTGCCTGAACAGCTATTCACATACTGCTC
>JAJQCI010000016.1 GCA_021202835.1 Clostridiales bacterium
GTTTACTTCTTAAAAACAAATCAAAAATATGTTCGTATATGCCCCGTCAAATAAAAAAAACGGGGCTGTTTTTTATTAAAATATAATATTTTAAATATTTAACTGGACTTTTCGGTAAAAAAAAAGTATAATCTAATTATGAACTTTACAGAGGTATACTTATGAAAAATTTATTTTATCCCAAGGAATATTTAAATTCCGTTTATGAGCTTACGCCGGAAAAGCTTAAGGCTCTTAAAATCAAGACTGTTATTTTCGACATCGACAATACGCTTGTGCCTTATTTTGTAAAGGCCCCCACAAAAGAGGTTCTTGAATATTTCGGCGCTCTTAGGGCTTCGGATATTTCAGTCTGTGTTCTTTCAAACAGCAGACCCGAAAGAGCCCGGGAGTTTTGTCTGGGGCTTGATATTCCCTTTGTTTCAAGAGCAAAAAAACCTTTTAACAGTGGGCTTAAAATACTTTCCGAAATGCTTTCATTAAAGCCGGAGGAGGCTCTTATTGTGGGAGATCAAATTTTTACCGATGTTCTTCTCGGTAATCTTAACGGTATATATTCAGTTCTTGTTAAAAAAGTCGACAGGAGAGACGAACTTATAACGGCAGTTAAAAGACCTCTCGAAAAAATTGTGTTATTCTTTTATATGAGGAGGCGTAAGAATGACGGCTGATTTAAGCATATCGGGAAAAACGGAAATCTACGGAGTTATAGGCGACCCTGTAGACCACAGCTTTTCACCCCAAATACACAATACTCTGTTTTCCCTTAGTGGAAAAACCGCCGCATATGTTCCCTTTAATGTTAAGCCTGAAAATTTGGAGGCTGCAGTAAAGGGCGCCTACGGCTTAAACATCAGAGGCTTAAATGTTACCCTGCCTCATAAAAAGGAGGTAATTAAATATCTTGAAGGCATTGAGCCGGAGGCAGAGCTTATAGGGGCCGTAAACACCCTTAAATATACAGAAGGGGGCTATATAGGCTGCAACACCGACATAATCGGCATAGAATACAGCTTTTTCACAAGAGGAATAAGCCTTAATGGCCGGCGCTGTCTCGTTTTGGGCGCCGGAGGGGCTTCCGATGCCCTTTGCGCAGCTGTTTTGAAAAACGGCGCCGCCTGTGTTTACATAGCTAACAGAACGGTTGAAAAGGCTTTTGACCTTAAATATCGTCTTGAAAAACAATATAGCGCCGAAATAATTCCCTTAAGCCTTTCGGAGGCCGAAGAGAAGGCCCGAAATGTTGACATTGTTTTAAACGGCACAACTCTGGGCTTCGGAAAAAACGCCGGCCTTTCCCCTTTATCTCAGGATTTTTTTAAGGGCGGACGGGTTGAAATATGTTTTGACGCCATATATACACCATGGGAAACCACTCTTTTAAAGTATGCTTCCGACGCAGGAGCCGTCTGTATAAACGGCTTCGATATGCTGGTTTATCAGGGGACAGCCTCAGAGGAAATATGGTTTTCCGAAAAATACAGTGATGACTTTTTAAATAAAATAAAAAATAATTTAAAAGAAAAATTTTTAAAGGAAGGAAACACAAAATGAACAAGGTTTACACAGAAAAAAACATTATTTTTATCGGCTTTATGGGAAGCGGAAAAACAACAATCGGCATAAAGCTGGCTATGATTTTAAAAAGAAAATTTATTGATATGGATATGCAGATACAGGATTTTTATCATATGTCAATAAATGATATGTTTAAGGAATACGGAGAGGATTTTTTCAGAGAACAGGAAAGCAGTCTTTGCATAAACTTGGGCAAGGCATATAAAAAAGTCATAGCCACAGGCGGCGGAGTTGTTTTAAACCCGGAGAATATTGAAAATCTCAAGAAAAACGGCATTATTATTTATTTAAAAAGTACTCCCGAAAGCGTTTATGAAAACACAAAATTTGACAAGAGCCGTCCTCTTTTAAACGTAGAAAACAGATTAGAGGAAATTTCACAGCTTATGGAAAAGAGAGCGCCTTTTTATGAAAACAGCGCCGATCTTATTGTTGACGTGTCGGAAAGAAATGTAGACAGATGTGTTCAAAATGTTATAGATTCCATTACGGAATATTTAAACGATGAAGGCGATACAAAGACAGCCGGATTAAAAAAGGTCAGAATCATAAACGGCCCCAACATAAATTTCACAGGCTTAAGAGAGAGAAACGTTTACGGAAATTTAAACAACAGCCAAATTATGGATAAAGCAAAGGAAAGGGCTGTTGAGCTGGGCTATGACATAGAAATTTTCCAGTCTAATCATGAGGGCGAAATCATCGACTATATACAGAAGTGCTACTATGAAAAGGTCAGCGGAGTTGTTATTAACCCCGGCGCTTTTACTCACTATAGCTACGCCATAAGAGACGCCATTGCTTCTGTTTCCCAGATTCCCTTTGTGGAGGTTCATATGAGCAATATACACAAGCGTGAGGAGTTCCGCCATACTTCCGTGACCGCTCCCGTCTGCGCAGGGCAGATGTGCGGCTTCGGCTCTCTTGGCTATGAGCTAGGCCTTATTGCGTTGAAAACACTTATGGTATAAAAGCCACGTTTTAAACACAAACCCCCGTCAGCAAGGGCATAGATGAATTGTCACAAAAATTAACCGTTCTATTCATAAAATAGGACGGCTTTTTAGATAGTGTCTACACGAGTTTAGCTTAAAACTGACAGCCAAATAGCAATG
>JAJQCI010000120.1 GCA_021202835.1 Clostridiales bacterium
CCGCATTCTTCTATAGCGGAGATACCGTTGTCACAGCAGATTATAAGGTCTGTTCCGCCGTCTTTGATTTTTTTTACAGCTTCCATATTAAGGCCGTAGCCTTCTGAAAATCTGTCGGGAATGTAATATTCAATATTTCCGCCTAAGCCCCGAAGCCCCTTTATGAGGATAGTCGTGCTCATAACACCGTCGGCGTCATAATCTCCGTAGACCGTGATTTTTTCTTTGTTTTTAATACTCTCTTCAATTATGGAATAAGCTTTTTTAAATTCCTCAAGGGCGGAAATTTCCCCGAAATCGTCAAGCTTTGGGCTTAAATAAGACAGAGCCGCTTTTCCGGAAAATATACCCCGGTTCAAAAGACAGGTCGCTAAAATCTGAGATATTCCCAAATCCCTTGCCATAAGAGGGGCGGCGCTTTTTTTGCCCCTTAAAATCCACTTCATATAGTCCCTTGATTTGCCGAGTTAAGTCTGTGCTTTTTACAGCTGTCTATGCCTAAATACATATAAACAATGACTATTCCGTAGAAAATAAAGTTAGGCATAGAAACCCCTGCAGCATATAAAACGGCTTTTATTATAACGGCTGTTGTTGAAGCATATACACCGAGCTTAAGGGCGTCTTTAAGGTTAAGGCCGCCTCTCATAAGGTTTGACATAAGCTTTGCAATGCACAATAATAAAAGAAGCAAAACAGCCTTTTGCAAAAACAAAAAAATAACGATAAAGAAATAAATTACCCTGCTCAGCAAACCCATAAATTCCGCCAGCTCTTCATTTGTCATTCCTTCGAATATGTCTAAACCGGCTCTTTCATTCATACCGTTTAATTTGCTTATGACTATCATTTCCGTTGCGCCGACGAAAATACCCTGAACATAGTCTTCGGAGGGCTCAAGCTCTTCAACATTTTCAGCCGAGGCATCAACTCTTATAACAGTTCCGTCGTTGTTTATGTCTATTGTATCATCGGCGTTAAGCCTGCCGTTTTCTATTGTAAACTCGGGAACGGCAGCGGTTATTTCTCCGAACATTTGTGATATAACCGGAAAAAGAGAAAAGGACATTATAATAACGGTTAAAAGTGAAATTAAAAAATAAAACCCCAGAGATGATCTTGCCGAGGTATCTAAAAGACGGTAATATTCATCGAATTTATATACGGAATTTGTAAATTTCTGCCACAATTTCATATTTTACCTCACAACAAAACATTTTTTATAAAAACAAACATACCTGCCCCAACAACAAAAAGCCCTATTGTCTGAATAATAAGATCTGTCAATTTTTCTTCCGCAAAGGAGGAAGGGTCTTTAAGGTCATATCTTATTCTTATTTTTTCGCCTGTTTTTTGCTTAACGGGAGATGTTATTTTAGAAAATGTTTTTCTGTATAATACTCCCCCTGCTCTGTATTGTATAACAGGGGAATAGTAAACCACAGAATCCTCTTTTCCCGGGTTTACAACCTCTTCTTTTACGCCGACTATTTCGGCATCAGTTCTTCCTCCGTATGACCTAACGTGGTTTAGCTCTCTGAGCTTTAAAAAAAAGCCTGCAAAGCCTGCGATTCCGGCAAGGCCGAAAGGAATAAGCAATATATAATTTAACATAAAAGTCTCCTTAAAAAATACAAAGCCCAAAATCCAGCCGCCCGTGGGGCAGCACAAACCGCCCCAAATGTCAAGGGTAATACAGAGCGGCTAAGTCGCCGCCCTTGACATTTGTGCCGGTTTGTGCTTCGAAAAAGGGTTACGTTATGCGCCCGAGGGCGATAACGCACTTTTAACAATACTTTGTCTCGTACTCAGCGCAGAAGCCAAAACAAGTCCCCTGCCCCACAGCATATTATCAAACCTTAATCGTCCAGATTGTGATATACATTTTTAACGTCGTCGTCTTCATCAAGCATATCCAGAAGCTTATTCATTTTCTTAATGTCTTCATCATCGGAAAGCCCTGTATATGTTTGGGGAATCATTGTTATTTCGGCTTCGGCCATTTCATAGCCTGCCGTTTCAAGAGCCTCTCTTACGGCTGAGAAGTCGTCGGGGTCGGTTATGATTTCATAACATTCGTCTTCGCTTAAAAAATCCTCCGCACCGGCGTCAAGGGCAGCCATCATAAGCTCTTCTTCGTCTATTTCATCCTCGTCTTTTTCAATAATTATCTGGCCTTTTTCGTCAAACATAAATGAAACACAGCCTGTTGTTCCCATATTTCCGCCGCCTTTTGTAAAAGCCGCTCTGACGTTGGCCGCAGACCTGTTTTTATTATCCGTCAAAACATCAACAATAACCGCCACACCTCTGGGGCCGTAGCCCTCATATCTTATGGATTCATAATTAACGGCGCTTAAGTTTCCGGCTGCCTTTTTAATGCTTCTTTCAATGGTATCGTTGGGCATATTGTTAGACTTGGCCTTGGCAATTACATCTCTAAGCTTAGAATTGGAATCGGGATTGGCGCCCCCTGCTTTAACGGCAAAGGCGATTTCTTTTCCTATAAAGGTAAAAATCTTGCCCTTTGCAGCATCGTTTTTTTCCTTCTTATGCTTTATATTGGCAAACTTAGAATGTCCTGACATATTTTTTCCTCCTAAATTAAAAAACTTAAATTTTCATATACTCGTATATTCCGTAAAGCCATAAAAAACATACGAAATACATACTAT
>JAJQCI010000195.1 GCA_021202835.1 Clostridiales bacterium
CCGAATGTAAATTCAACAATAAAGGGTACGCCGTCGGCAGCTTCAATAATCTGTTTTGCAGCCTCATCGATTCTTGAATCTATTCCGGCTCTTCTTCCGCCGCAGTGTACAAGGTGATAAGCCCCTGCCTGAGCAGGCATTTTAGCTTTAAGCTCATTAAGTGTATTGCCCGTTGAGTCGATTAATTCGTCAACAGAAGCCTCCATACGAATAACGGCTGTTCCTTCGGCCAGATTATTGCCTACATTCATTGAGTAATCATCATTTCCGTTCATGGGGTGACGAATTGCAATCAAGTCTCCCAAACGGTCTTTTACACCTAAAGGTGATGTAACGGTTGCCGCAAGAAGTGCGCCGCCCTTCAGCTCTTCGGGGCTCATTCCTCTCCACTCGGCATATTTCTTAAGGGCAGGCTCGCCGTCAATCTCAGCAAGGACACGCTTGCCTTCAACCTTTGTAATTATGCCCATATCCTTTGTTTCGTTATAAGCGCCCGTAAACTTATTTGTCATTTTCTTGTCGGTATAGAAAAATGCAACAGCAACTCCGTCGGCAAAAACGCCTTTGTCGGTATAAAGCTTCCATTCGCCTGTAATTGTATTATCCGCCGCACTTCCGCCGAAGAAAGGAACTCTGCCTATGACCTTTGTTATGCCCTTTACATAAAATTCCTCTTCTGCCGGAGGAGCTGTCATATAGTAGTAGTCGGGAGGAGTTGCTTTTCCCGCATTTTTCATTGCCAGTTCGGCAGCTCTTTTTCCCATATCAACGGGGTCGCCGTCTTTTTCAACTGCGGCAATGCCGACTGTCATATCGGGATCTGAAACAGCCATAATTCCCACAAAGCCGTCATCTCCGGAAATAAATCCTTCAGGTGTAATTACTCCTGTATATGATGTATTGCCTATAAGGGGAACTCCCGGAAGCTCTTCGGAAATACCCTTAAGCATAGCCTCCAAATCATATGTACAGCTTGCATAAACATAAGCCATATTGGGTGAATCAAGTCCTTCTTTTGCCTTTTTCGCCGCCTGAATTCCTGCTTGCTTTGAATTGCTGTCAATGCTTGAACCTGTGTTTGCCTTAAACATAAAAATTACCTCCTTTAAAATAAATGTAAACGTTTTCTGTAATTTAAATTATAACTATCCCGAATTTAAAAGACAACTAACGCATTCCACGTTATGGAACAGCTGTTCCGCCAGACGGAACGTGGAGGAAAGCAAACAACAGCGGCAAATCTGCTTCGGTGAGTTAATTCGATTCATAATTTAATTTATTTGACAAAATATGTTTTTAGGAATATTATTATAAAAAAGCACAAAACAAGGAGCAGAATATATGAAGCCTTTAAGCACAAGAACAGAGAATTTTACGGATTCTGTCATAAGAAGAATGACGAGAATATCGGATAAATACGGAGCAATTAATTTGTCACAGGGTTTTCCCGATTTCGATCCGCCGAGGGAAATTACCGACAGGCTGGCGAAAATTTCTTCCGAAGGCCCCCACCAGTATTCCATAACCTGGGGAGCGGAAAATTTCAGAAAAGCCCTTGCAAAAAAGCAGTCAAAATATATGGGCATTGATATTGATTATAACGACAATATTGTTGTAACCTGCGGAAGCACTGAAGCAATGATGGCGGCTATGATGTCGGTTACAAACCCCGGCGACAGAGTTATAATATTTTCGCCCTTCTATGAAAACTACGGTGCCGATACAATACTTACGGGGGCTGAGCCTGTTTACGTTCCCTTAAACCCTCCTGAATTTACTTTCGACCCCGATGTTTTAGAGGCAACTTTTAAGCAAAATGTAAAGGCTATAGTTCTCTGTAACCCTTCAAACCCCTCCGGGAAAGTTTTTACATATGAGGAGCTTACAATAATAGCAGATCTGTGTAAAAAATATGATGCCTATGTCATAACCGACGAGGTATATGAGCACATTGTCTACGAACCCAACAGACATATTTATATGGCCTCTCTCCCCGGTATGTTTGAGAGGACAATTTCCTGTTCATCTCTTTCAAAAACCTATTCCATAACAGGCTGGCGTTTGGGCTATGTCATAGCTTCGTAGGAAATAACGGAATGTGTTAAAAAGGTTCACGATTTTCTTACGGTCGGAGCTGCCGCACCCCTGCAGGAGGCTGCCGTTGCCGGCCTTAATTTCGGTGAACACTACTATAAAGCCCTTCAAGACGAATACACGGAAAAAAGAAATATTTTCCTTAAAGGGCTGACAGATTTGAAAATACCGCATACCGAACCGCAGGGGGCCTACTACGTTATGCTTGACATATCGGAATACGGCTATGAAAGCGACCTTGAATTCTGTGAAGCTATGGCGGAAAAAGTGGGCATAGGTGCCGTTCCCGGCTCAAGCTTTTTCAGAGAACCCATAAACAGCTACATAAGACTTCATTTTGCCAAGAAAAACGAAACTCTCTATGCAGCCCTTAACCGTCTTGAAAATCTAAAAATTAAAATGTAAAATTTTACATATATTCGGCCTTTCCGTTTATTCGGAGAGGCTCTTTTTTCTTAAAAATTTAAAAAACTGGCTTTATTAATAAGCAAGTGCATAAATAAGCTTGCTTATTACAACAAAACGGTAGGCAGTTATAGACCCGTTGCATTATTTGTTGAACAG
>JAJQCI010000267.1:0-1306 GCA_021202835.1 Clostridiales bacterium
CGCTTTTGCTTGGCGTCGGGTTCGTTCACGCTCCGTTGTATGAAGAGATTTCTTTTTATATTAATTTCCAAGCTTAATAATTGCTTTTCGCACTGTCTCACATGCCGCCTGCAAATTTAATTTTTTAATTATTTCTTCTATTGTCTATAGAATACTACATAACGACTATCTTGTCAATCTTGTTATTTCATGGTTTTGATATAAGTGCATCTGCGGCTTTAGCGAAAAATGAAACGGCATTTGATTAGCTGCAGCCTATGTATATTTCTACGGTTATGTTTTCTTAAAAACGAAGCTGCCGAGATTTGCCAAAGAAAAAGAGGATTTTTTCTCATTAATTTGAGCAAAAATCCTCTTTAGCTGTCAAAGACAACTGTAAGCAGCTGTTTTTTTCGTTCTGTAAGTCTATTATTAGTGTATTTATACTAAATTAACAGGTGTGCCTTTAAGGTATGCGCTTAGGTTTTCACAGACTATATCTGCTCTTTTATACATAGCCTGAACGGAGGCAAAGGCGACGTGGGGTGTGGCTATACAGTTTTTGGCTGTAAGCAAAGGGTGGCCAGGGTCAACGGGCGGCTCAGTTTCGAAAACATCAACGGCGGCGCCGGCTATTCTGCCTTCGTTAAGAGCGTCTGCCAAAGCCTTGCTGTCAACTATGGGACCTCTTGCTGTGTTTATAAATACAGCCGTCTTCTTCATAAGGGCAATTTTTTCGGCATTAATCATACCTATTGTTTCCTTGTTTTGAGGAACGTGAAGAGAAATTATGTCACAGGTGCTCATAAGAGTGTCAAGGTCTGTAAAGGTTACACCTTCAATATTTTTCTTTGTTCTTGAATAAGCATAAACCTCACAGCCGAAAGCCTTAGCAATACCGGCAACTCTTAAGCCTATTGCCCCGGCACCAATTATGCCGAATTTCTTTCCTTCAAGCTCCGGGCCTACAAGGCCGTCCTTTGTTTCGCCCTTTCTTACAACCTCGTTGCAGGTAATTATATTTCTGTAAAGGTCTATAACAAAACCGAAAACAAGGTCAGCCACTGCCGAGGTTGAATATCCGGCGCAGTTTGACACCTGTATGCCTTTTTCACGGCAATAATCCATATCAACATGGTCATAGCCTGTAAAGGCAACGCAGATATATTTAAGCTTGGGGCAGTTTTCCATAACCGCTTTGGGATATTTGAAGTTTGAAAGAACAACTATATCCGCATCCTTGCTTCTTTCGATAAGGGTTTCAACATCTTCCTTTCTGTCTTTATAGCAGACAACCTCCGCCATATCACCTACAGCTGTTTTTACC
>JAJQCI010000267.1:1316-18012 GCA_021202835.1 Clostridiales bacterium
GTTCCAAAACCGCAATTTTCATTGTAATACTTCCTTTCTTTATTATAATTTTTATTGATTTGAAAGTTCAAATAAGGTTTCCGCAAGAACATCTGTCCCTACGGCAAGCTGACTGAAATCAGTCCATTCGTCTTTACTGTGGCTTATGCCCTTTTTGCTGGGCACGAAAATCATAGAAGCCGGAGCAAATCTGCCTACAAAAAGGCTGTCATGATAAGGGCCGCTTATCATTTCTTTATATTCGGTGTTAAGTCTGCGGCAGATATTTTCTTCAATCTCCATTATGTTCTTATCACACTTTAATGGCAGGTCGTGGTTTTCCAAATGTAAATTTATTTCAACTCCTCTTGCCTTTTCGATTCGTCCGGCTTCGTATTTAAGAGTTTCGACAATAACGTCCTTTGCCGCCATATCTATTGAGCGAATGTCTATTGACATTCGGGTGTCTCCCGATATAACATTTACGGCATTGGGAAAAACATCTACTTTTCCTACGGTAGCCGTTATATATTCGCTTGTGGATTTCTTCGCTGCATCCTCCAAAACAAGGGCAAGCTCCGCAGCCACCATAAAAGCGTCTTTTCTTTCGCTCATAGGCGAACCTCCGGCGTGGCCCTGAATGCCTTTTACGGTTATGCTGAAATTTGTGGGAGCACATATTCCCTTTACGATTCCTATGGGAATGTTTTCCTTTTCGAGAATGTCGTTTTGTTCTATATGAAGTTCTACGGAAGCGTAAACGTCCCCCTCCTGCTTCATTATATCACAAAATTCATCGTGTTTATAGCCTAATTCCGCCAAAAGATCGTAAAGATTTTTTCCGTCTTTATCTTTAAGCTCTTTTGTATCATCAAGACTTAAAACTCCGGCTAAGGCTCGGCTGCCTATACAGGAAAGGCCGAAACGGGTAGGCTCTTCTGAGGTATAAACAATTACGCTTATGTCTCTTTTGGGCTTTATTCCGTTTACTATTATAAGCCTGACAGCTTCAAGACCGCAGACAACCCCTGCCATACCGTCAAACATTCCCGCATTTAAAACAGTGTCAATGTGGGAACCTGTCCAAACAGGGGAAAGGTTCGGGTCGCTGCCCTTAAGCGTTCCGAAAATATTTCCTATAGCGTCCTCTTTTACTTCAAGACCCAAGGCTTTCATTTCGTTTTTAACATATTCCCTTGCAGCAAGTTCAGGTTCGGTAAAGAGAACTCTTGTTGTTCCCTCACCCACACCTGTCTGAAATCTGTCAATGTTTCTTAAAATTCTTTCGATGTTGTCTTTGTTTGCACTTTGAATCATATTTCCGCCGCCTTTTTATAATATAACGTCTCTGTTGCAGTCCTTTGAATAAATATAGGCAAAAGGCTCTCTTCCCACACCGTAGGCACACTGGGGAACATAGGGCCCGAACCACATAAAATCGTCTTTTTTGATTCCCAGCCATCTGTCATCCATATAATACATTCCTTCGCCGCTTAGAATATAGGCGCCGTGCTCCTGAACGTGGGTTTCAACAATAGGGTGACAGCCGCCCGGCTCAAATGAAAGAATATGCATATTCATATCAAAAGCCGTGTCAACAGGCAGAAGATCCTTTATGGATACATTTTCCATATCATCATAAATTCTGAACTCTATTTCGTTCACATTGCCCCAAACTCTGTAGGGGCTCTTTACCTCTGTGGGAATAAAAACCTGTTTGTACATAAGAAAATCGGTCTTTCCGTCGCTTATAAATTCAAGCCCCTCTCCGCCGGGAGCATAAACATAGCCGCCGTCTTTAAGAACCTTTACCTCGCTGCCTGCTGTAACGGTCAGTCTGCCCTTAATAACGTAAATAAAGCTTTCGATGTTTTTCTCGTTTGCCCATGTTTTCGTTGTTCTTCCGCCGTTTTCTGCGTGAACAACATACTGAACAAAGCTTGCCCCCATTTTAGGCGAAGCAACAATGCTTATTCTGCATTTTTCGATTCCGGGAATAACATTGTTTACCAAGCCGTCTTTGGGAATTACCGCCCACAAGCCCGGCTTTACAACTGCTCTTGTTGATAATAAATCATTTGGATATCCCATTTTAAACACTCCTTTTTTGTTTATAAAACTTGCTCATATTGTGCAGTCTGCACAATTAAAATTTGTGTACATTTTCTATTGAAAATATTCTCTCTTTTAATGTATAATTATTATAAAATTATGCATAGGGAGGAATGATTATGGATATTACAATCCGCTGGCTTTTGGAACAAAACCCGAGTATGACGGGCTTTTCCTGCCTTGCCGGAGGCCGGGGAATCGACCGCCGCATAACCGGTATAAATATAATGGATAACCCGGATACTGTCCCCTGGCTTAAGCAGGACGAGCTTATTCTGTCCACAGGTTATATATTCTCAAGCACGAATATTTACAAAACCATTGTGCAGGATTTATATAATCAGGGCTGCAGCGGCTTAGGCATAAAAATGAACCGCTATATGGACTCCCTTCCCGACGAAATGCTTAAACAGGCCAATAATTTGGGCTTCACTATATTTTCTATTCCCTTTTCAAGCACTATGGAACAAATAGTAAACATTGTTTACAGACAGATGTTTCAAAGCGAAATGAGCGAAAGTATTCGTGTGATGAACTTTTACCGTAAAATAACGGAGGCCTCTCTTAAGCGCCACTCAACTCTTTCCCTGCTTAAAAGCATATCCGATGAGGTAGGGGCTCCTGTTTTTCTCTGCGGAGTTGGCTTTGAGCTTATTGAATATTATATTCCCAAAGACTCGGAAACGGTTTTTCCTTTTCCCTACTGTAAAAACAATAACGTAATTTTGCCCGAAAAGGATATTCGCCGAATAATTCCATCGGAAAATGCCGAGGTTCTGCCGGTTATAAGGCACAGCGTTAAATCATCGGGGAAGGAATATAACTTTGTAATATTTCCGGTTATAAACAGACATGAGCTTCTGGGTTATCTAGCCTGTCTTGAAGAAAACAAGCCCTTTTCCGCCTTTGAATATTCGCTTATATCAAACATAAATTCTCTCATATACATATCAATGATAAACGATAAGGTGATATATGATACCAAACAAAGCGGAAGAACCTCTTTTTTCAACAATCTTCTTTCCGGAAGTATTAAAACCGAAACGGAAATAGAATCTCTCTGCCGGCAATACGGCTTTGACTTTTCAAGCCCCAGAATTTTTGCGGTTATAAAGCCCGAAAGCTATGCTGAGCTTTCCGTAGCCAAGCAGAGAATTGCCGCAAGAAAAATACTAAGTGCGGTTCAGGAGGAAATTTCCGGTACGGATATGGATTTTACATACTGTATATATGACAACAACTTCGTCCTTGCCTTATTTTTGGAAAAAATACCCTCCGGCAAGAGAACACCCGAAGCCGGTGTTCTTATAAATGACATTTTAAACAGCCTTAACCGCAAGGGAATAAGCGCTTCAGTCGGTATAGGCTGCTGCCGAAAGGGCGCTTCCACAATTTCAAAAAGCTATACGGAAGGCCTTCGAGCCTTGGAACTGGGCAAAAAGCTTCACCCCGAAGATATTCTGTTCTCCTATGAAAAGGATATGATATATCACATATATTCATCAAATTTGACTGTAGAAAGCCTAACGGATATATATGCCGCCGTTCTTAAGCCCTTAGATGACTATGACAGGCAAAATGACGCTTTCCTTTCGGAAACTCTTTACGAATATATTAAAAGCGGCCAAAATATATCACAAACCGCTGCAAAGCTGTATATACACAGAAACACAATGCTCTACAGACTTCAGCAGATAAAGCAAATCATAAATTTTGACCTTAAATCTACGGACGGCCTGTATATAATTCAAACGGCTTTTTACATAAAGCAGCTTTTGAACCTTTAGTGCAAAGCCGGATTGTGAAAATCAAGTGTAATTGATCCGTCTTCGTTATAGTGTACAAGCTCCTTTCCGAATTCAATGGCGTCTATTGTTTTAAAATAGTCCTCTTTGGAAGAGTAAAGGGGCTTGTAGCTTTCCTTAACCTTTTGTGCCATAGCACCGTTATCCTTTAAAAGTTCATAAACAAGAACGGTTACAACCTTCGTGGGGTTTATAAGGCATTTTTCCTTATCTTCTATATAATAGTCCTCTCCGTGCTGATTTCCCACAGCGCCGCAGCACAAAGGCTGAATAACGGGAATAACCGTTGACAAATCCCCTATGTCGCTGCTTTGAGTGTCCCAGCCCAGATATTCTATTACGTCGGCCCCGAAAATGTCTTCCATTATGTCTGTGCAAAGTCTGTTCATAATTCTGTCGGAATGAAAGGGCAGATTTCCGTGTTTATCCTTTATGTTTACTCTTGCCCCCATTGCGGCGGCGGAGGCTGCCAAAACTCTGTTTATTTTCACATTCATTTCAAGCATTTTTCTCATTGTGGCCGCTCTTACATAGGTATCCATTTTGACAAGATCGGGAATTACGTTTGCCGCCTGACCTCCGCTTGTTATAATGGGGTGATACCTTACATAGTCTCTTTCCTTAAAAGTTTCCCTTAAAGCGTTGCAGCCGTTTATGCCCAATGTGGCCGCATAAAGTGCATTTATGCCCTTTTCGGGCGCTCCTCCGGCATGAGCCGCTAAGCCTTCATATTCAATATGCTTTGTAATACAGCCGTCGCAGCCGTCTATAATTTTAAACAACTTGTCCGGTGAAGAATCGGCGTGAAACATAATCGCCATATCCACATCATCAAACATTCCCCGATACAAAAACTCAATCTTTCCGGCTACATATTTAATAATGCCGTTTTTAATAAGCTCCCCTCTGTATTCAAGGTCGATCGTTTCCTCGGCAGGCACAGCCACAAACCGAACTGAGCCGGAAAGCCTGCCTAAAATCGCTTCTTCCTTAAGAACAGCCGCCGCCCCCAGCATAACGGAAGTCTGTATACAGTGACCGCAGGCATGAACCGCCCCTGTTTCCTTATTTGCTTCCGGGTGGTTTGGGCAGAAAAGAGCGTCAAGCTCCCCCATAACAGCCGCCTTCGGGCCCTCTCTTCCTGTGTCAAGGGCGGCGATAAAACCGGGAATACCTCTTGTGGTGTAAACGGTGTAGCCCAGTCTCTCAAATTCTCTTTCAAGATATTCGCTTGTTTTCCATTCCTTATAGCCAACCTCCGGGTGTGCCCAAATATATTCATAGGCATTTAAAATTATATCCCTTTTTTCGTCAATCATATCGCAAATAAGCCTGTAGTCCTCTTTCATAAGCACCGCCTCACTTTACAAGCCTTCCGAATTTTTCAGAAACCTTTATTTCTCCGTCTTCAAAAACAGCTGTTCCTCTTATAAATGTTTTTTCAACAGCCCCTTTGAGCTTAAGACCGTTAAAGGCTGTCAGCTTAACCTTATAGAAAAGCTTATTTTCATCAATAATCCACTCTTTGTTCGAGTCAAATATAACAAAATCAGCATCAAAACCGACTTTAACCGCTCCTTTTCTGCCGTATATGCCCCAGCGCTTAGCCGGGTTTGCGCTAAGCTCTCTTGCAATCAGCTCAGGTGTACAACCCCTTTTGTTTACTGCTCCGTCATAAAATACAGGAAGCATTGTCTGAACTCCGCTTATACCGTAGCCGGACTTATAAGCAGGCTTGTCTTCGTCGCTTCTGTTTTCCTTAACTCCGGGAGAATGGTCTGAAACAACACAGCTTAAAACACCTTTTTTAACGTATTCCCACAGGCCCTCACGGCTTTTTTCGTCCCTTAAAGGCGGAGCACAGCCGAAAGCGCAGCCCTTTTCCAAATAGTCCTTTTCCGTAAAGGTTAAATAGTGAGTGCAGGTTTCCGCCGTTATGTCTACTCCCCGAAGCTGTGCCTCTTCTATAATTTCGGCGACCTTCGGGTGGCTTACATGACAAATATGAACCCTTGCCCCTGTTTCCTCCGCAAGCTCGATTATGCTTCTTACGGCAATAATCTCACAGGAAAGAGGTCTTGAGTTAAGAAAAGCCTGTCTGCCCCGTGATTTCGGAGGGTTTTCCTTTAAAAGCCTTTCCTTTTCATAATTAACAATTGAAAAATCCTCACAGTGAAAGCCGGCAAGGCCGTTAAATTTCTTTATTGTCATAAGCCCCTGTCTGACCTCTCCCAAATTCGGCGCATAAAAATCATTTCCGCCGCCTGAAAGAAAGGCCTTAAAGGAAATTACTCCTGTCTTATGCATTTCTTCTATATGGGGAAGGCTCTCCGGTGTAAAGCCTCCCCACATACAGAAGTCAACATATGATTGGTTTTTCAAAAGCTCCTTTTTAAGCATTACGCCGTCGCCGGTTAAAACAGAGGGCGAATAAAGATTAAGTGGCATATCTATACAGGTGGTAACTCCCCCTGCCGCCGCAGCCATAGTAGAGGTTTTAACGTCTTCAAAGTCTGCGTCCCTCTCCCCTATATGCATATGGGCATCTACCGCTCCCGGAAAAATAAGTTTTCCCTCCGCATCTATAACCCTTTTTGCATCATATATTTCATCACATAAAGTCAATGCGGCAATTTTTTCACCCCTAACATATAAATTTCCCTTAAAACAGCTGTCCTCATTTACAATTTTTCCGTTTTTAACAAGCAAGTCATACATAAAATCAGTCCTTTAACTTTCAACTGCACTGCCTACCGAATCCATCTTCCACTTAAACAATATATTTTCAGCAACTGTCAGTATGCCGAAAATAACGGAATACATAAGACCTATAACAATAGCTGCCATAACCATATCGGACATTTTAAACCAGTTCTTTGAAAATACTATTATATAGCCCAAGCCCGTAGACGCCCCCATCATCTCCGCAACAACCATTGCACTGAAGGCTGTTCCCAAAGCGCCCTTTATTCCCAAAAATATATTGGGGAAGGCCGATTGGAATTTAACGGAAAAGAAAAGCTGCAAGGGTGAAACCCCCAAGGATATAGCAGACCTTATAAGAACCGGGTCTGTATTTTTAATTCCTTCCGTAACATATGAAATCATATAAATTATCGTAGCATAGGCAATAAGTATGATTTTTGAAGATTCGCCTATACCGAACCACAAAATAAACATAGGCAGAAAAGCCATAATGGGAATAGGGCCGAAAAGATTAATTATAGGGGTAAGAATATTGTCAAAGGCTTTTATTGTTGAAATAAGAGAGCCCAAAACTATAGCTATTATAACCCCTATAATATACCCTACAAGAACTCTGTAAAGGCTTATGCCCAAATGTGTCATAAGAGTTCCGTCCGCCAAATAAGTATATGCGGCCAAAATAATTTCGGAAGGCATAGGAAGAAATTTAGGCTGAATCCAAAGAGTTTGATAATTTATTCTGCCGAAAAGCTCCCACAGGAGGAAAAAGCCTATAAGTGAAATTATTTTATAATACTTGTCCATTTTGGCTTTTCTTGCCGCCGCTGTTTTATATGATACAGCCTGTTTTGTTTTTGCCATTTTAAACACCTCTATTCCGTAATTACAGCGTTTGACTCTACCCCTGTTATGGTGCTTTCAAACTGCTGAACATAAGCTGAAAATTTAGGGTCGTTAATGTTTCTGGGGCGTTCCAGCTCGATTTTTTGGTCAAGCTGAACTCTGCCCCTGTTAAGAATAATAACTCTGTCGGCAAGGTAAACCGCTTCGGGAACACTGTGGGTTATAAACAAAACAGTTTTTTCCGTCAGCTTCCAAATTCTTTCGATTTCCTTTCTCATCGAGTCTCTTGTAAGAGCGTCCAAGGCTCCGAGGGGCTCGTCCATAAGAAGAACCTCCGGGTCGTTTGCCAAAGCTCTTGCAATGCCAACTCTCTGAGCCATACCGCCGGAAAGACTTAATGGATATTTGTTTTCATAGCCTGTAAGCCCTACCATTTCAATATATTTTTGTGCAACAGCCCTTGCCTCCTTAGAGTGCTTCATATTAAGGCCGAACTGTATATTTTTTGATACTGTTCTCCAAGGAAAAAGGGCATGCTGCTGAAAAACAACCCCTCGTTCTGGGCCGGGGCCGTGAATTTCAGCCCCGGAGACGGTTATGCTGCCCTTGTCGGGCTTAAGATAACCGGTAAGACAGTTAAGCAGCGTTGACTTACCGCAGCCCGACTTACCCAGTACGCATATAAACTCGCCTTTTTCAATATTTAAACATAAGTCATTTAGGATGTACTGCATCTCGCCGTCCTTTTCTTCATATGCCTTATATAAATGGTCAATTACAACTGCCATATTAAATCACCGCTCCTTATGTATTTACATTCACTCAACAGTTACCTTAGATGGGTCAACGGCCTTTAAAATTTCAGTGTTTGCATACTGGTCGAAGGTTACAAGAGATGTATTAAGCCCCGATTCGAGCATATACTCTGCAAGCTCTTCCCCGGCTGTCTTAAATGTTTCGTCATAAGCCACCTTGTATTCGTTCTTTTCCATAATCTTAATACAGGTATCTTTATCAAGGTTAATCTGTTCCGCAATAATTTCGGCACATTCTTCCATATTTTCATTAATATAGTCTGTAGCCTTAATCATAGCGCTTACATAGGCTTCCGCCGCTTCGGGGTTTTCCTCAACAAAGCTCTTGCTTGCGTCTATGGCTACCATAAAGTTAAGATAATCTACGTCCCCTGTGTTTTCGGGAAGATATGACTTTGTTCCGGTAAAGAGAACTGTTCCCCCTGCTTCTTCCGCCTTAATTCCCCAAGGCTCCCAGGCTGCAAAGAAGTCTATCTGTCCGCTTTCAAGTGAAGCAAGCATATCGGAAGCCTGTAAGTTTACAAGCTGAATCGAGTCATAATCAATACCCAAATCCTCACACATATTAATTACGGCAACAATTACCCCTGCGCCGTCGGTATAGCCCATTTTCTTTCCTTCCAAATCCTTTGCACTTGTTATTTCAAGATTAGGCCCTGCCACAACCACCTGAGTATTTCCTGCGTTTACAACAGGAGCCAAAAGACAAACCTCTGTTCCCTTGTCAACAAGGTTTATAGCCTGATAGTTTGATACCGAATAAAACTGAGCCTCTCCCGAAGCAATCATTGTTGTTGAAACGGAAGGGTCTGTTAAAAGCTGAAGGTCAACATCAAGCCCCTCCTCTTCAAAAAAGCCTTTTTCCTTAGCTATAATCTGCTGACCGGAAATCTGGGGGTCAAACTCGCCCAAAGCAACAACCTTTGTAAGCCCCTCCGATGAACTCTCTGCAGCTTCAGCCCCGGCACTCTCGCCTGAGCTTGAACCTCCGCAGCCCGTTAAAACCGCTGACATACCTATAACTACAGCAAGTGAAACTCCAAAAATATTTTTCATTTTCATAAATACACACTCCTTTGGTAAATAAAGTAAACTCCCATATACATACATGGGCACCACCAAACTATAAAAGCCGATTGCTACGTGCTGCGCACTCCCGCAATCGCCCCTGTATTCGCACTCCGGGCTATCACCCTACGTGCTCATACAGGGGAGGTTGTTTGATATACAGACATCTGGGCAAACGGAGTTTGCACAGATGTCTGTATATCAACAACGCTTTTATAGTAAATGATTGACAGCAGAAATAAAAAAGGATGAACGGGCTTTTTTATATGCCGTACATCCTTGTTGGTTTGAAATATAACACAAACTTAAATTTGTGTCAACACAGCCCAAAACAAACTTTTTTGTGGATTTTATTATAAGCCAAAAACTTAAACCGGGTCTTAAAGCCCTTTATTTTTCAGGTTTTTTAATAATAACATTTTAAAATTTCTGCTTCTCTTTTTAATTGTGCTGTGTAATTTGCACAGTCAAAATTCAAAATTTTCATATACTTACAAACTGCCGACTTAATGGACTTTTGCGGCTCCGTATGCTAAAATCACATACATAAAGGAAATACTTAAGTTTAAAATGACAAAGTCATTATATAATTTAAAGAAAGGTTGTGTGAATATGAAAAATCACGTAATAACAATAACGAGGCAATTCGGAAGTATGGGCCGGCCTATAGGAAAGCTTGTGGCCGAAGAATTGGGCTTTAAATATTTTGACAGAGACATATTGGAAAAAACAGCTGAAAAAATGGACGTAAGCTTTCATTCACTCCTTGCATTGGACAACAGAGGCGTCAGCGGCTATCACAGAATGGCTTTCCCCTTGGGCATAGGCGACGGAGCAACTCAAGACAAAATGTTCAAAATTCAAAGCGAACTTATTAAACAATATGCCGGGACGGAAAACTGCGTTATAATAGGCCGCTGCGCCGACTACATACTGCGTGAATTCGAAAATGTACTCAGCGCTCACATATATGCCCCCTATGTAAGGCGAATAGAAAACAGCGTAGCCGAGCTGGGTTTTACCGCTGCCGAATCAAAGGTTGTGGTTGACGAAATAGACAGAGCCAGAGCAAGATATTACAAACACTACACCCGAAGAGACTTTAACACCACCTGCTTCCGTGATCTCCTCATAGACAGTTCCGTCTTAGGCACAAAAGAAACCGCTCATATGATTGCCGATATTGCAAGAAAAAAATTCGGTATATAATAAAAAGAAGTCAATTATATACTTAAGGACAGCAAGACCGGATCGTGTACAATATTTCGGAGACCGCTTGCAGGATGTTCAATACCATGAGCAGCAATTACAAACGCAATGCCTGTAGGCGCTAAGGTGCTTATTCGGCAGCCTAATATAATTTCGAAAGCAAAGAGCTTATATCAAGGAATATTTTAGTTTCAACACTATAAACAGGAAAGGAAAAGAACTGTAAAATCACTTTTTCATTTTTACAGTTCTTTTTGTAATGAAAATTATTATTGCGGTTTTTTATAAACTATGTTGGTTATAATATTATAGTTCTTCGATTTCCGCAAAAAATAATTTGTGCTGTATAAATTTACGCACTCTTTGTTTAATGTTGTTTACTATGCCGACCCATTCTGGCTGGTTACGATTTTTGAGAGTTTCTTCAACACCTTCACGCTTTTTGTACTCTTCAATAAGCCCTTCTTCCATCTCAATCGCCTGTTTATCAACCTCGATTAAATAATGAAATTGAAGTTTTCCTGTGTTACGGCAGAAAAGAACATAGTTGTATTTGATGTTGTCCCAATATCGGAAGCAAGCTTTAATTCTATCAGCTTCTATATAAAGCTGCTCCTGTTTCGCTTTTAACTCGTCATATCTGCCTTTCAGCTTTTGGTCGATAGAGTGCCATATTTTTCCCTTGAGCTTTCAAACATTTTATAAGCATATCGCCATCTGCTTCTGAAAGACCTGTATCTTGTCAATTCCTGCCCTGAAAGACTGTCGGGGTCTACATTTCTGAACTTTTCAAGCTGCGGTTTTAATTTCTGGTAACTGTTTATGGTTTTTATATGTTTCTGTATATCGTGCATAGTTTTTTCATTGTCTTCGATTTCATTATCTGATGATGTCATCAATAGCGCTCGGCTTACGTATTTTAAAAAAGTCTGTATATTTCTATGTTTGTCAAATCAAGCTTGCCGTTATAGAAATCACGACAGTCATAGCTGTGATAACTGAGGAGATTGTCAACAACCAATTTCTTGAATCTGTGGTCAATGCCCATTCTTCCCTCTTTTCGAGCTTATGCGGTTTACATCTTCACTGTATTTTACGGGCATAACCTTTTCAATTTGATTTTCGGTCATTTTCTTGTATTGCTCTTTGTGGGTCAGTCTGTATTTGATTGTCTCTTCAGTGCAGTGTATTCCGAGAGATTTTGTTCTTAAAAACCTCAATTCATTTTCCGCTCTTTTCAAGTCCAAATACCGAAAAACAAGGTGCTTGCCTTCCTTAATTTCAAAATTTTTCCGCTTCATATTCGCAATTCCTCGTAAGAAGAAGTCCTTTTTATTGAGCTGTCTATTTCTATCTGAAGGAAATTGATTTTGAATACATAAATTTTGCCATTTGGCTGTCTTTTCCTCGGCAGTCACCTTTACATAAAGTCTTTCATTTTTGTTGCCGTTAATGTTCATTCATTTAAAAATTTTTGGTCGGTTTTTAAAAACAGTAATGCAATTACTCGGGGGTTTGGGGGATTCCCACAAATTTGCACCAAGCCGCAAGTTGGGTACGCCAAGACATTCTTTCCAAGAAAACCAAGCGATAAATACCGGCAGCTTAAAACGGACACAGCAACTCTGCAGGCGATGAAGTGCAAAGGGTATATGCAGCCACAGTCCGAGTGTTAAGAGCGTCACAGGCAATGGACAGGGCTTCGGTGTACCTTTTTCAGAACTTTTTCTACGAAAAAGCGGCTTTACCGTCGGATATCTACCGGTTCTAAGAAGTGGAACCCCTGTGAGGTTAAGCCGATAACCGTCTGACGAGCCATAAAAACAAAGAATAATTATAACAGGCAACAACAGTCTTATTTACTTAAAGTGTACAAAGTAAAGCAAGACTGATAATATATAAATTTCAAGAAGAAGTGATACACAATGGAAAAAATTTCTATTTGGGAAAAGACAAATTTAACTGTTGAGGAGTATGCTGTTTACTCCGGCATTGGCATCAACAGAATCAAATAAGTTACAAATCAAAAAGACTGTCCCCATGTTTTATGGGTAGGCAGCAAAAGACTTATTAAAAGAAAATCCTTTGACAAATACATAGAAAGCCGGTTTTCAATTTAACGTAAGAAAAAGTAAGAAAAAATTAATTTAGCGGTGAAAATTACGCCTGTCTTATGGTAAAATAATTTTATTGCATACAGGCTCTTTTTCACCACGAAAGAAGCATTATAATATGGCAAGCAGAAAAGACAGAAAAGGCAGAAAACTTAAGGACGGTGAAACCGAAAAAAGACGGAAGGTATCAGTACCGCTACACTTTAAGCAACGGCAAAAGGCACACAATATACGCTAAATCCCTCTCAGAACTGCGTGAGAAAGATAACAAATTTAATAAAGAGAAGAAATTTAATAAGGATCTTTTTTACATCTTCTCCTAAAACAACGCTTAATGACATTTTTAAGGCTTATATGAAGAATAAGAATGAGCTTAAGCTGATAACAAGAAACAGCTCTAAATTCTTTTATAAAAGCTAAATAAAAGACGAAATCGGCTCAATGAAAATTAAAGCTATTAAATATTCTGCCGTCTGAATCGTAAAAAGATGCCGTCAAAAGAATAATTCCTATGATTAAAGACGTAAAAAATGCACTGCTTTTTGAAAGAAAAAGACAGATGGCGAAGGGATTCAATCAAACTGTTGTGGACGGATACAGTGGCTTTATATTTGAAAATATAAACGGCTCTCTGTACAGAGGAGCAGTAATAAACAAGCCGATAAATAAAATCACCGAAACCATCAACGGCGAAGAAACACTTCGGGCAGAAGCCGAAAACAGAGCACTGCTCGTTATCAGGCATTTCAGTGTCCACTCTTTACGTCACACCTTCTGCACAAGGTTCTGTGAAAACGAAACAAACCTGAAAATCATTCAGGAAATAATGGGATACGCAAACATCTCCACAACAATGGACATCTATGCAGAAGCCACGAGAGAGAAAAAGTCAGAGTCATTCGCCAACTTAGAGGATAAAATCAAAATAATTTAAACCTCACTAAGCAACACCGAATTGACACCATTTTTCTCAACGCCCACAATGATTTGCGTAAGCTTAAAAAGGGAACAAGTTTTAAAACCTTTGAATTTCTCAGTAAAAAAGGCGATATAACGGATTATGAAAATTTATAAGAGGTTAAAGAATTGCGGTTGCTGTGTGCATAATAAAAATAATCATAGACAAAACAAAAAGATAACCGTCCTAGGCCGGCCAAACCATGACGGTTATCTAAAAAACGTTAGTAGTGAGGAGTAACTGTCTTAAGTTGCTCTTTTTTGTGTTTTATAATATTACAGACTATATTTAATGTCAAGCATGAAAATTATCACTTTACTCAGAGGTTTATTTAAGGTCGGCTGTGTTTAAGAAGTCCTGATCGTCATAGTCTTTGTTTTCGCCTACCATGCCCCAAATGAAGGTATAGGCCTTTGTGCCTACGCCGCTGTGGATTGACCAGCTGGGGGAGATAACAGCGGATTCGTTCTTCATAACGATGTGTCTTGTTTCGTCGGGCTTGCCCATCATATGGAAAACAACATTGCTTTCGTCCATATCGAAATAGAGATAAACCTCCATACGTCTTTCATGAGTATGGCAGGGCATAGTGTTCCAGTTTGAGCCGGGGTCAAGCTTTGTAAGACCCATAGCAAGCTGGCAGCTGCCGTATTTAACGCCGTCTCTTGCGGAAAGTCTTGCGAAAACCTCATCGTGGATATACTGGTTGATTGTTCTCTTGTTGCAGTCTTCCAATGAGCCCAAGGGCTTGTGGTTAGCGTCTGCGTAGGAGATAAGAACTGTGGGGTAGGTCTTGTGAGCTGTTCCGGAATTCATATAGAATTTGGGAGGATTGGCCGGGTTCTTAGCGGCAAAAGCGATTTCCTTAGCGCCCATACCTACGTAGATAGCGTCGCCGTTATTTACTGTGTATTCCTTGCCGTCAACTGTAACGGAGCCGTCACCGCCGATGTTGATAGCGCCAAGCTCTCTTCTCTGAAGGAAATATTCAGCTGCAAGCTCCTTGCTGCCTTCAAGCTTAAGAGGCTCGGTTGTGGGGGTGATGCCGCCGAAGATGATTCTGTCGTTGTGGCTGTAAACAAGCTTAGCTTCACCGGGAACGAAAACGTTCTCAACGAGGAAATGCTTTCTTAACTGTTCTGTTGTGTAATGTTTAACATCATCATAATGATTGGAATATCTTGTTTCGAGTGTCATTTTGTTTAAAACCTCCTTAAAAAACAAGGGCGTCTAAAAAAATTTAAACACCCTTTGTTTTATTAATGTAATGAATTACAAAAAATTATCTCTGAACACGTCCGGAACCGTCGCCGCCTGCAAGAGTTTCAACATCTTCTCTTGTAACAAGGTTGAAGTCGCCGGGGATAGTGTGCTTAAGAGCTGAAGCTGCAACAGCAAATTCAAGAGCAGCCTTCATATCCTTGCCGTCAACAAGACCGCAGATAAGTCCGCCTGCGAAGGAGTCGCCGCCGCCAACTCTGTCAACGATGGGGTTAATTGTGTACTTGCGGCTGTGATAGAATTCTCTTGTCTTTCCGTCCATAATACAAGCTGACCAGCCGTTGTTTGAAGCGGAGTAGCTCTCTCTGAGTGATGAACTTATGTATTTGAAGCCGAACTTGTCAGCCATCTGGTTGAAGATGTCAACATAGCCCTGAAGCTCAAGGTTTCCGCTTGTAACGTCTGTTTCGCCGGGCTTGAAGCCGAGAACCTTCTCAGCGTCTTCTTCGTTTCCGATACAAACGTCAACATACTGCATAAGGTTTGTCATAACCTTCTGAGCTTTTTCTGATGACCATAATTTCTTACGGAAGTTAAGGTCGCAGGATACTGTAACGCCGTGAGCCTTAGCAGCCTTCAAAGCTTCTTCTGTTACTTCTGCAGCAAGGTCTGAAACAGCGGGAGTAATACCTGTGAAGTGGAACCAGTCAGCGCCTTCGAAAATAGCGTCGAAATCAAAAGCTGAAGCGGGAGCTGTAGCGATTGAAGAAGCAGCTCTGTCGTAAACAACGTTTGAAGCTCTCATAGAAGCGCCTGTTTCAAGGTAGTAGATACCGAGTCTGTCGCCGCACTTAGCAACATGCTTTGTGGAAACGCCGTACTTATTAAGAGCAGCAACTGCACAAGCACCGATCGGGTTATCGGGAACTGCAGTAACGAATTCAGCGTCATGACCGTAGTTTGAGAGAGAAACAGCTACGTTAGCCTCGCCGCCGCCGTAGTTAATATCAAACTGAGTAGCCTGTATGAATTTCTGGTTGCCGGGTGTGGAAAGTCTGAGCATTATCTCACCCATAGTTACAATTTTAGCCATTTAAAAAATCCTCCTGTAAATCATTATTTTAGCGGTAACTTATAAAAATAATCTTGATAAGCCCCCTATTTAAGTAAATTATACCATACCTTAATAAACTTTTCAACAGCTTTTTGTAATAATTTTATAAATCTTTGGCAGCAGTTCAGCAGGGCCCGAGTTATAAAAGGCATGGCTTCGTTTCTGAGGCGAATCCATGCCTTTTCGAATGTTTAAGCTGTATCAGGCGATTTTGCCGAGCATATACTCCCTTGCTGCTTCGGGCGATATGTTGAACTTGTTTATGATTTTTTCTTCAATGGCTTCATCGTTAATGCCGAATTCTCTGAAATTTTCAATCGTTGTCAATATGGCGGTTTTTCTTGATACTTTTTTTGTTATTTCTCTTGTTACTTCTTTTGTTACTTCCTCTTTTACTCTTCTTGCAACTTCGTTTTTCATTTCTTCCAATACACTGCTCATTTGGTGCATATCTCCTTTTTCTTTAAAATAGCGAACACGGTTTGCCAAAATATCATAATACATATTGTCTGCCGAATTGCATTTAAAGTCATGTACAAACCTGCCGAGGGCGGTTCCCTCGTCTTTATTTTCACCGTTTATGAATATTATATGCCGCTCGTCTCCCAGAAAAGAATTGCTTTCCCTTTCTTTCATCTCATAGTGATGAAGGGGGGCGGCCGTCACCGAAGGTATCCTTTTAATGTAACAGTTCAGCCATCAATGTCATTAAGATAATTTAAGCGGCAGACATTAATTAGGGGTGTAACCAA